>OMKD01000027.1 GCA_900299495.1 Sphingobacteriales bacterium | reverse complement strand
TTTAGCATTTCCAATCAAATAGGCATAAATTCTGTTAGGATTTGCATCAGTAACTGCCAATCTTGCTCCTTCTACTGAACGATTTTGATCAGTTGAGTTATACCAACCTGTGGTTTGTGGAGTCCATGTTATTCCTGCATCAGTAGATAACAAAAACTCCTGTCTGTTTTGAGTGTTGTTTTTTCTAACCAGGAATAAGGTATTTGGATCGTCTGTTTTTTCTTTGATATCATAACAATGCGAATCTAAGATTTGGGACCAGTTTTGTCCAGCGTCAGCAGTTCGGTACATCCCATCCTGCCCAGTTAAAAATACAATGTCGGGATTGGAAGATTGGATCAATAATTCTGAAGGAGTTTCAATATATCCAAATAAATTCGCTGAGGCCTCTAGTACAACTGACCAATTTTGACCACCATCTGTGGTTTTATAGACTTCATTACCTGCTCCTGCATACACAATATTGGGATCTGTTGGATGGACTGCGATTGCCTTGAATCCTGCATTAGCGATCACTGTTCCACCAGCAACAGCGGGTACGATTCCATAAGATACATTGAACCAGGTTTCTGCTTCATCCAATGATTTATAGATTTCTCCGTTTTCAGTGCCACAATACATGATTGAGGGTTGATTTTTACAAGCGCCTATGGAATACACATTGACTTGAGCACCACTAAGTATACCTTGGGGGTCTAGATTTCGATTAGGCCCGAGTAGACTCCATGATCCTGCACTCTGCTGAGGATTATACTCTTTTTTGCGAGCATTTAGCAGTTCGTGTAGACCTCGTTTTTTCTCAAAATCATATGTTCCATTATTCGAAGTATAGTTATTAACTGCCCTTCGCCATCTTTTGTAAAATTGGGTATGCTTGGTCTTTGTGTAGGTATGTGTTTGGTAGTATTCTAAATACAGTCTGTCTACTTCAAGTACGTTGGGATTTTGTGTATACATCAATTGCGCCCAAAGAGGGAGTGCATCAGAGGCATTGTTTATTGTTGTTTGTTGAGCATTAAGAAACTGACAAGTGAGGAAGGCAAGGCTTGTTAGGAATATTCTATACCGTTGTAACATAGCACATTGTTTTAGTGATTAGTCGATTTGTAAGTTAATTTAAATGCTTTACAATTCAAATGTGGCAATGGAAAGAAAAACGGTCGATTGTATAAAATTGGTTATTACTAGATGGTGTTCTTAGCGCTGGCTAGGAATGATTACCTTGTAAAAGGGGAGAATGTTACCAAGGACTTTAGAACAGCATAACATAAAAAAAGAGGATACGCAGGAAGTAGCCTCTTTTTTGTTTATGCCTTTAATATCTTAAATGCAAAATGTTCAAGCATTTTTTCTACCTCAGAAAAATCTTCATTCTCTACTTTAACATCGGTTAGTCTAGGTAGATGCTGTGCAAAATAGATGTGGTTATTGGCCATTTCAAACAGATTACTTGCCAGTGTTCTTGGATAAGGAAAGTCCCTATTTATAGAGGAAATTACAAGGGCAACTTTAGCGGTTAAATCCTTATAGTTTTTGAAGAAACCTTCTTTGTTTTCCTCATCCACAGTTTTTATATGATACGCCTTACTACCTTCTGAAATGATGATTCGGTGTAAAACACTTTCATTTACATACTCAATAGAAGGGTTTTCTTTAGCTGCAAATATCAGCGTATGAATGATTACCTTGAGTTTCTCTTCCGGATTTGCGATATTTCGGGTGTTCATATCGATCAAAAAACCTACCCACTCCCAATACCACGATACCAGGTAAAGCAATAGCATATGTTTATTTTCAAAGTATCTATAAACAGATGCTTCCGTTGACTCCATCTTCAGAGCAAGTTTTCTGAAGGTGAACGATTCAAACCCTATCTCTTCAATCAGTAGAATACTCTGTTTTATGATCTTCTGTCCTAAGATTGTTTCCTGAGGATCTCGGATATATAACTTGTCGTTAAGACTGACTTTGATTCCAATGGCCATGTTTACCTAAACCGTTTTTACCAAAAATAAAGTTTCTAATTAATAGAATCTCTACAAAATTAACAAAAATATAATTAATAATAGTATTACTATTAAACTAAATAGTTTTTATATTTGTATTCATTGTCATGGTCGCAAAGCAACTTGATACTATAAATAAACATAGTCTTTATCTCTGATTTAACAGAGATTTTGAACGTTAAATACACTTTAAATGAATTCGGAAAAAAACAACTTTTTAGGCAATCTTAAGGCCGATATCCCTGCTTCGATTATCGTCTTTTTTGTTGCGGTACCGCTTTGTCTTGGTATTGCTCTTGCCTCAGGCGCACCACTATTCTCAGGTATTATTGCAGGTATCGTAGGTGGTATCATTGCAGGTATCTTCAGTGGATCGGCACTGGGTGTAAGTGGTCCAGCAGCTGGTCTAGCTGCAATCGTAGTAGTAGCAATTGATAAACTGGGAGCATTTGACATCTTCTTAATGTCAGTAGTTATCGGTGGATTGATTCAGCTTGTACTAGGATTTGCGAAAGCAGGTATTATTGGATATTACTTCCCTTCCTCAGTGATTAAAGGTATGTTGTCCGGTATCGGTATCGTTATTATCAAGAAAATGATTCCAGATGCGCTTGGATATACTAAAGAATTTAAAGCTGCAAACAGCTTTAGTTTTGCCGATTTTCAGGCTTCATTAGCTACATACACAGACGCTCTAAGCACAGGTGCATTGGTTATCACTGGAATATCTCTTGCAATATTGATTCTTTGGGAGCAACCGTTTATGAAAAAGATAAAGTTGTTCACTTTCGTTCAAGGTCCATTGGTTGTAGTTTCCGTTGGTGTTGTTTTGAATTTGATATTTTCAAGTAACCCAGATCTTGCACTTGTAAAAGGTCAACTTGTAGATATTCCTGTAGCGGGAGATTTCTCAGGATTTTTATCATTGTTTACGTTCCCTGATTTCTCAGCAATCACGAATCCTACTGTTTGGGTAACGGGTGCTACAATTGCGGTCGTTGCAAGTTTGGAAACATTACTTTGCTTGGAGGCAACAGATAAGTTGGATCCACAAAAGCGTGTTTCTCCTGCTAACAGAGAGTTGAAAGCACAGGGTATAGCAAATTTTGTTTCAGGTTTGATTGGTGGTCTTCCAATTACTCAGGTGATTGTTCGTTCATCTACGAATATCCAATCTGGAGGTCGTACAAAGATGTCAGCAATCCTTCACGGTTTTATTCTTTTAATCTCGGTAATGATCATTCCTGATTTGTTGAACCTCATTCCATTGGCAAGTTTGGCTGCGATTCTATTCGTTGTAGGTTATAAATTGGCAAAACCATCACTATTCAAGGCAATGTATGCGCAGGGTAAAGGACACTTTGTTCCTTTCGTTGTTACCATTGTAGGTATCGTATTTACAGATTTACTTACTGGTATCATCATGGGTCTTGTAGTAGCAATTTTCAATGTACTATACAACAACTACAAGAAACCGTTCCTATTCGAGCGTGAGCGTGATCTTAAGGATGATGGTACAATCAGATTGGCGCTTGCAGAGGATGTAACCTTCATCAACAAGGCAAGTATCCAACGTACACTTAGTCAAATTCCTGATGGCTCAAGAGTAGTTATCGATGCATCAAAATCAATTAACATCGATCTGGATGTAGTCGAGATTATTGATGAGTTTGAAATCAATGCTAAGCATAGAGGCATCGATCTTAAAATTATAGAAAGAGAAAGAAAAGGAGTTTCGAATCAAGTCAGTGAAGTGGAAAGTGCAATCACAGACGTGATCCTTCCACTACAGAAAGATTCGAAATCAGCATAACATTTAAAAACTTCAAAACTTACTTATAAAATGGCTGCTTTAAATATTTCAAACAGCAATACACAAACTGCCGAAACACAGGCAGGAATCAATCCATCTATGGCGACTCAAATGCTTAAAGATGGTAACGCAAGATTTACTTCAGGAAATCCTTTTAACCGTGATCTACACCAGCAGGTTAAAGATACGGCTACTGGTCAGTATCCATTCGCTGCAGTAGTGAGTTGTATCGATTCACGTATTCCTACAGAGGTAATCTTCGATCAGGGTATCGGTGATATCTTCAATGCTCGTGTAGCGGGTAACTTTGTAAATGAAGATATTCTTGGTAGTCTTGAATTCGCTTGTAAGCTTGCGGGTTCAAAAGTTATCGTTGTAATGGGACACACTTCTTGTGGAGCTGTTAAAGGAGCTTGTGATCATGCTAAGTTGGGTAACCTTACGCAGATGCTTGATAAGATCATGCCTGCTGTAGATGGTACAAGCACAAACGAAGGTGAGGAGCGTAATTCTTCAAACACAGATTTCGTAAATCGTGTAGCACAGAAAAATGTTGAACTAACTATAGAGGACATCAAGGCGAAGAGCCCAGTTCTTAAGGAGATGTTAGACAACGGAGAGATTGATATCGTTGGTGCAATGTACGATGTAAAATCAGGTGCAGTAAGCTTCAACTAATTGAAAAAACAATTTCAAATACTAGCCTCAATCGTTCTTCGATTGGGGCTTTTTTTGTTAATAATTTGTTGATTCTGAATAAGAAAATGGCTTTCTGTTCGTTGATTTAGTTTTGTGATCAAAACCTAAATTTCAGCTTATGTCTACCTTCAAATTAATGTTTCGTTTCGTTTTATGTCTTTGGTTCTCAAATGCTCTATTGGCGCAGGGGCCTTTGCAGCTTGTGCCCTTGGATGAAGTTGCCGATACAGTAGTTATTCCTGGTCAATGGACCTCTGCAAGTACCTGGAGTGGATCTGTTCCGAATTATGCAATAGCTCATTCTTTATGGAATCCATATTGATGATCAAGATGAAAAATTAGGGGAATTACCCGTAGTTTTAGTAGCCTTATTTTAGGATTTAGATTAAAATAATTTATATTGTAAATCAGCTAGTTGGGTTTATATATATTGTTGTGTAAATCTTCAGGAGCCTGTCTAAATAACCAGTAATTATTGTGATTTTGATCATTTGAAATTTAAAATCATGCGAATTGGTATTTTCTTTTTAGCATATTGTGTTTGTTCACTATTCATTATTTCATCCTGTAGTTCGGATGATGAGGTTGTTACACCTGTTGATCCGGTGGTAGATGAAACTCCTGAGGGATATGCCTTGGTTTGGGCAGATGAGTTTAATGGAGATGCAATTAATTTTGAATATTGGAATCATGAGCTAGGTGATGGTACTGCCTATGGTTTACCTGCTGGTTGGGGAAATAATGAACTACAATTATATACCGATCAGGCCGCACATTCAGGTATTGATAAAACGGATGACGTATCTGCACTTCGAATTACTGCAGTGGAGGAGTCAGCTGGAGCATACCGATCTGCTAAATTAACTTCACAAAATAAGATCAGTGTTCGTTTTGGTAGGGTAGATGTAAAAGCTAAAATGCCATCTGGTCAGGGGATCTGGCCTGCTATCTGGATGCTTGGAGATAACATTGATGAAATTTCCTGGCCAGGATGTGGAGAGATAGATATTGTAGAGGTACTAGGGCAGGAGCCAGATCGTATGTATTCGACAGTTCATTTTACCAATTCAGAGAATAGTTTGGAAAGTATACAGGGGGAATCCAATAATTTTGGTGATTTGAGCACGGATTATCATGTGTATACGGTTGAATGGACACCTGAGCAAATTCGATTTTTGCTAGATGGTACAATGATCAATGAATTGGACATAGAGGATGATATGAAAGAGTTTTTGAGAAGCTTTTATATCATTTTGAATGTTGCAGTGGGAGGTTATTGGCCAGGTGATCCAGATAATACGACGGTTTTCCCACAGCAGATGTTGGTGGACTATGTTCGGGTATATGAGCAAGTAGATTTTGTAGCGCCCGATGCTCCTGCTTTGGATATTGCTGAAGAGACTATCGGACAGATTCTGGAACCTAACATTGCTGATCATGCTATTCAGGATGGTTTTGATATACTAGGGAATTTGGAAGTGCTCGTTTGGGGTGGAGGTGGAGAACCAGAGGTTGGTATTTCTGATACGGCCGTTGAGGGTGATTCTTCATTAGTATTCAACTTCCAGGGAGGTAACTGGGGTGGAGGATATATTAAAATGCAAGATCCGGCTGACATGTCCGCCTATACCAATGTTCATTTCTCTTTGAAACTACCAGATGATCTGACAGATGCAGAAATAAAGTTGGAAGGACCATCAACTGATGCAGCGGTGTATTTGATCAACTATACCGGGGTGGATGTTGGAGATGGTTTCTTGGAATATACTATACCATTAGCTGATTTCACAGATCTGGATGTTTCTGCTGTAAATATTCCTTTTGCTATGTGGAATCCGCAGAATTCGGCTATGGAATTTGTAGGTGGTGAAGTCTTAATCGATAATATCTACTTTGATTAGTAAGATTTATTTTTTTGCTATAGGAGATGTCTTATTTTAGAGGAATAAAATCTCTAATGTATGATTGTTTCTAAAGGACTCCATATTTCTAAATTGCTCAAATGGTCTGGGCATCATATTGTTTGGCTAACCCTGGTGATGAGTTTTGCAGTTTTAATTTATCATTTTGGTTGGATCAACTTCGTGATTCCATGGCTTCCAGTATCGGTTATTGGTACGGCGGTAGCTTTTTATGTGGGTTTTAAGAACAATCAATCCTATAGCAGAACCTGGGAGGCCAGAAAGATATGGGGTGGCATTGTCAATGAAAGTCGTACCTGGGGCATGCAGGTAGATGGCTTTATCAATAATCAATTCAGAAATGATGATGCAAGTCCTGAAGAAATTCATGCGATCAAGCAGCGTCTGATATACAGACATATTGCCTGGTTGTACCAGCATCGCAAACAGCTACTGGTGCCTACCTCCTGGGAGCATATCAGTCAGGGTGGGTTGATGTCGAGAACGGCAGAGATGTACCAAACCCGTTTTGGGGTTGGGCTTTTTGAAGAAGAGATCAAGCAAATTTCACTGCAGGATTATTTGAATGGGGAGGAATATAACTTCATCATGCAAAAGGCGAATCCTGCTACACAATTAATTAATGCTCAATCGAGAGATTTAGCTGCACTTCGAGCTGCAAACTATATCGATGATTTCAGGCATATGGAAATGGAAAAGGTGCTTCGTGCTTTTTATACGCTACAGGGAAAGAATGAACGAATCAAGAAGTTTCCGCTACCCAGGCAGTATGCGAATATGAGCCGTTATTTCGTTGGTATATTTATTACCTTTTTGCCTTTTAGTATGATTCCTGCATTGATGGATTCTGGGAAAGTAGGTATCTGGTTATCTATTCCAGTTTCTGTATTGATTGGTTGGATTTATGTAATGATGGAGATAGTGGGCGATTATTCAGAGAATCCATTCCAGGGTATGGTGAACGATATTCCAATGTTGTCTTTGAGCAGAACCATTGAGATCGATCTAAGAGAAATGCTTGGAGAGACTGAATTGCCAGCTAAGATAGAATCCAAAGGCAATGTTTTGATGTAATTCATCCAAACTTACAAACCCAACATACATCCTTGATTTAATTTTACTTAAATGAAAAATAGTTTCATCCTCTTTTTCTTAATACTTGGGATAAGCCAAGCATTAGAAGCCCAAAACTTTACTGACTTTATTGGATACCTGAATGCATTGCCAACTACTGAACGTCAAGCGAAGGTAGATAGTTTTATGAATGCATTGGATCAGACTCCGGTGGTAGAGACTGATTATGTGAGTTTCGTATTTCAAAGTACTGGATCCAATATAGCTGTGCCTGGTGATTTCAACGGATGGAATCCCAATGCTGCTCCTCTGTCAAAGGTATCAGGAACAAATCTTTGGTATAGAACCTATGCCTTTGATAACGCTGCTCGTCTGGAGTACAAGATTTTTGAAGATGGCAACTGGTATTTGGACATGGACAATCCCTATTATGCATTTGGAGGTTTTGGAGCAAATTCAGAATTGCGGATGCCGGACTATTTACCTCCTTCTGAGGTTATTACAGATTTTTCTATACCAAGTGGTACGCTTTTGGATACGACATTCTACTCTTATAATCTGAGTAATAGTCGTCAGATTAAAGTGTATACACCTGCGGGTTATGAAAGTTCGAGTGCTTCTTATCCTACCGTATTGGTTCATGATGGATTGGAGTATGTGGATATTGCAGAGATGCCTACGGTTTTAGATAATCTAATTTCAGTAGGTTTGATAGAGCCTGTTATTGCATTGTTTGTACCTCCGGTTAATCGAACACCAGAGTATGCGAATGAAGATCAGGCTGATTTTACGGATTTTATCATCGAGGAAATATATCCTTGGTTGGATCAGCGATTTAGAACAAAGACTTCTGCTTCAGATCGTGCGGTGATAGGTTCATCCCTAGGCGGAAATATTTCTTTGTGGTTGGGACTGACTGAATCAGAAACCTTTGGAAACATAGGCGCTTTTTCTCCTTATATAGAGGGGGATATACGCCAACTAATGAATACGGGGGCTGTTTATGCGGGGAAGGTCTACATGAATCACGGGACTTATGATCATTTGAATCTAATTCACGAATCTGTTGATTTTGCGGTGCCAGTTATGGAGAGCAAAGGCTATGATCATATTTATGCTGAATATCCAGAAGGACATTCTTACTACTTTTGGAGAGCTTATTTGGATGACGCTTTGATTTATTTCTTTCAAGGGACTCTTTCGTCTTTAGCTGAAGCGAAGAATTCGGACTTGCTAGTTAATTTAGAGGTTTATCCCAATCCTCTTTCGGATAGTGCTTGGGTTGAGTACACTTTAAGTAAACAGGTAGAGAGTCAGTTAATTCTGTTTAAATCGGATGGTCACCTACATAAGGTATTGGACTATGGGAACTATGCTCAAGGTATGTATAAAAAAGTTATTACCAAGTCTGAATCAGATTCAGTGGGGACTTATGTTGTAGTTCTTTTTGTTAATGGCGTATCTGTAGCCAGTAGGAAAGTGGTGTTTGAATAAAAAAGCTTGTTTTTACAAACAAGCTTTATAGGTTTCTCATGGTGTGAACAGAAGGGTTCGGTTTTTGGGTCGTTAATTAAAATTAAGGATTAAACTTTTTCTTTTTAAAAGGGATCAAATCTCTAATTGGTTTTTTGAGAAATGACCCCTTGCATATATGAACTAAAGTTATTTAAAAAAGATTCCATATAAGTATAAATAATGTTGAATTTCAGTTGTTTAAGGTTTTTGTTTTTGCTTTGTCCTATGCTTATTTGTTTAAGTTGCACAGCTGATGCGCAACAATCCTGTGAGCAACTCGAGGAAAAATACTTAGATGCTGATAGAATGGTAAGTCTACTCGATCAGACTTCATTTAGTTTTTCAGAAGAATTTGACACCTCACAGAGTTCGTGGATAAAAGCAGCTTCATTTTACTCTTGTGATGGAGCCAAGGGATATTTCGTTTTAAGGACCTCAAAAAAGGTGTACCTGTATAAAGATGTTCCAAAAGATTTGTGGAGCCGATTCAAAAAAGCAGACTCTTTGGGGAGTTTTTATAACAGACAAATAAAAGGTAGATATGAATATTAGGCCAATTCGAAAATCGGATAATGAGGAGCTTGCACAAATCATCAGAGGGGTTTTTGATGAATTTGATGCACCCAAGAAAGGGACAGTATATGAGGATGCTTCAACGGACGATCTATATAGTTTATTTCAGCAAGAAAGGTCCATTTTGTGGGTGGCCGAGGGTGAAGAAGGTATATATGGATGTGGTGGCATTTTTCCTACGGAGGGATTGGATGAGGATTGTGCAGAATTAGTAAAGTTGTATCTAAGGGCAGATGCAAGAGGGAAGGGGATAGGAAAAGAATTGTTTGAAAGCAGTATTGTATCTGCTCGATCTATGGGGTTCAAATCCTTATACCTTGAGTCTATTCCGGAGTTTGATAAAGCGGTGGGGATGTATGAGAAAATGGGCTTCAGACATTTGGATGCGCCGTTGGGGAATTTTGTTCATTGTGGCTGTTCATTATACATGATCATGGATTTGTGATTTGGAAGTATAGCTATGCTTGTTTATACTTGCCTATAGAAACATTAAGACTGTGCGATATCTGAATCTATTTTTATTGCTATTGATTTTTGCTTGTGCCAACCTTCCAAAGGAAAAGTTGCCGCAGTATGAACTGAGTTTGGAAAAGACAGTTGATAGTACGTATACAAGCTATCATTTTTCCAATACTTTAAAAGCTCCTTTAAGGATATGGTTTGAATCCAGCGATGAAGCATTGAATAAAGAGTTTGCAGCATCGAATCCGATTCTCATACCTCCGATGGATGATACTACTTTGTTGGTGGATACCAGTAAAAAAATTGCTTATACCTCTGTTCTTGGTGATCCTGCACA
>OMKD01000026.1 GCA_900299495.1 Sphingobacteriales bacterium | reverse complement strand
GACAATTTGTGCAATTGGATACCTGCTCTTTAAATGTTGGCCAGGAGTACATTTGTATTGGCGAGTCATCTAAGCCTTGGAAAAACAAAATGTCAGACCTATGGTTATCTACGTAATGGAGCAATGACCTTTGAAAATAGGCCTCTGGATTTTCAGCGGTAGTACCATACACACTTTCCAGAAGGGTACATACAGCACCTGATTGGATTTGCCCATTTTCCTCTAACTCACATCTAAACACAAGGTTTAAGGGTCCTGGTGCATTTGCGATCACACCATTTGTTTGATGCATGGTATTAAGCCTGGTCACCATATAGCCTCCTTGAGAGTGCCCCCCAAGAAATATCTTGTTTACTGTTATTCCCAGTTCTTGACTGGCTTCATTTTTCAACCACAACAGAGCAGCTTCACCTTGAACAATATTATCTCCAAACAATAGATTCTCTTGAGGATATGCCACACTTACAATCATCATATCATCTCTATCCAGTATACCCTTGAATTTATCCAATGTTGTATTGGCAGCAGTCATTATGTTACTATCATACAATACCGTACCGTGGAATACCAATAAGACATCAACTTCATTCAGAGCAGGTTTATCAATTACAACATCAACAGAAATACTGTCATAGGTAATAGTCTGTGTTACTCTATATGCAGTCGGGGTAGGTGGTTCAATGATCGTATCATCTTCTGAACAGGAGAAAAAAAGGATGGGCAGTAATGTTAGTAAGGTTGATATTCTCATAGTCAAATGATATCTAATAGTTTTCGTAAACACCTAAATTCCAAATAAATCGGATGAATCTTATAGCCTTTTTCATCGACAGGTTTTAGGTATTCTTTGGATATCTTTTACCTAAAATAACAAATGCAGTCTAAAAAGCAGGAGATAGTAACTAACTTCTTACTTTTTAGACTGCATTATTAGTTATCTAATCAAGATCCTTGATCAGAAACGTTTAAATCACGTTGAATTTATTATTAAGCTATTTTACGCTTCAAACGATCTGCATAAAAACTCAATACAACGGCTAGTGCAGAAAATATTGTCATCAATGTACCTGGCATAAAGTTTACGAATCCTCCAAAGCATCAATAAACAACATCGTGGGTTCATCAGGGGGCACACTATCGCTGATAACCCAATGCTCAGGAGCAAACATAAAAATATGCTCCTTGCCTCTTTCATCAATTGAATAACTACGAAGCAGGCCAGACTGAACATGATAAATCTTGCTGTTCAGTTCGCCATCTTTTTGAAGTATTTGCCCTTTACTGATGTGTAGTTTTTTCAATTCTCACAATATTTGTTGTTTCAAAGATAAGCATCTGAATCTAGAAATGAGATCCAAGTCCAGATCCCACAGTAAAGTAGTTTACTTTTTAATAACTAATTATCCCTTTCATTTATTTCAATTGGAGGAGGTGGTGGAGGATGAACTAATAAAATATTCAATCTAGCCGAGCTATTTAATTCCTCATAGCTTATTACAATTCGTTTTAATACAGTAATCAAGTTTTCTACCGGACTATCTTTCTTTTGTTTTATGATTAGACACAATCTGTTAGGATCCGAAGTAAAGTCTGGATGATTTTCTGTATTGAAAAAATCCTTTTGAAATAAAGATTGAATAGAATCCAAGGGATATAGTTTACCAGATTTCTCTATCATATTAGATTCATTAAAAAACATAAGTTCCCTTAGGGGCGGATTCCATTTTAATCCCCCACAAAAATCAATTGGAGCAATTTTATAGTTTACTTCATTTACCTTGAAGCTTAAAATTGGAAATTTATCGTCGCACACCTTATTTAAGATAAAATTGGAAACCTCTTCATATTCATCCACAGTTCCTAAATCCAATTCAAGCTCCTCTAAATTCTCCCTATTCAAAGCCCCATAAAACTTGACTTCAGCTTGCTGATCTGCACAAGCGTTTAGAATAAGCATTAGGATTAGCCATATAAATATTTTTGTTTTCATTGTCTTTACCATTCTAATAGACATCATACTCTTTCACTTTTATATTTTTTAAGTTCAGAACGTAAAAAGAGGCCTTACTAAAATTACAGGCAGCTATATTAAAGGAGTTATGACAGATAGTCATATTCAATCTGACTTATTAAATCTACTTAGGAAGGGATCTTGTTCAACCTTCAGAAAAACTTTCGTATCTGGATCTAGGTTTAAACATGCTTCATTATCAGTCCATTTGAACTCGGCATCAGGAATTGTTTGTGCTTCAGAAGAGGCTAATGGCAGGATACTCAACATCAAATAAATCAAAATCAGTCTCATCATTCTTTTTTGTCTATGATGCTGATTTTGATCTATCTGGTGTTTTATAATTTATCCTTAATCTTTTAGAGTATCGTCAAGGTATATATCATGCCTACTAGCTGCAGATTAACTATGTTATTATTTAGCTAACTCAAATATTTTTGAATCTCTGGCTTTAATCGATACAAGTTTTCCTTATCTTTTTTAGTCCAAATTTCTGTTTTATTTGGCAGGCTATACTTAATCTATAAACACAATGATTTAACCTAAAAGCCAGGAAAAGCTTTTAATGGAATAGCGGTCAAACGCGGAAGGTATAGTAATAAATAAACAATTGATAACTAGTAGAGAAATTGTCAATCTCAATAACTCAAGAGGAATTTGACTAATTCCTAAAAATGCCTTATAGTTGCGAGGAAAGCATGTTATACAGCTCCCGATTCTTTGTTTTAATATCT
>OMKD01000025.1 GCA_900299495.1 Sphingobacteriales bacterium | reverse complement strand
GAGGATTTAAGCTTCGTCTTCCTCTGGATGTTCAATTTGTCTTTACGGCTAATCCAGAAGATTATACGAATAGAGGGTCTATTATTACACCCTTAAAAGATAGGATAGAAAGTCAAATTCTAACCCATTATCCATTGGATATCAAAGTGGCGATGCAGATTACAGAGCAGGAAGCGAATATAGAAGAGTCATTGAGATCTTCAGTGTATATTCACCCTAAATTGAGAGAGATGGTGGATCGCCTTGCTTTTGTAGCTAGAGAGAGTGAATATGTTGATGAAAAAAGTGGAGTTTCTGCTCGATTGTCCATTGCAGCACTTGAAAATCTGTACAGTACGGTTGAACGTCGCATGCTTAAGAATAATGAAGATCAAGGCTTTGCACATCTTATTGATCTTTGGGGCGTAGTTCCTGCCATTACGGGTAAGATGGAATTGGTATACGAAGGAGAACAGGAGGGGGCTCTGTGGGTTGCTCGACAATTATTGGATGAATTGATTAAAGATACCTTCCTTAATTACTTTCCGCATCCAAATAAATTAGCGAAAGGGGAGAAGGATGATCCATTTGCCGCAGTTAATGACTGGTTCGCAGCTGGAAATATATTAAATCTCAATGCAGATACCGATGAATCTACTTACCGTAAAAATCTGGATGAGATAAATGGATTGGAAGCAATGGTCATTGATAAGATCCGCTCTGCTGAAGAAAAATATTTCTTTATGGAGCTTCTGATTAATGGACTGGCTGCCTATGGCATGCTCACCAAAGAATATGAAGGAGCCATGATTTCGTTTAATGATTCACTTGCTGGATTATTGGACGATGATAGTATCTTTAAAATGTAAATATTTAGCATAAACCTAGGGCTATTTGATAAAAAAAAATAGCCCTTTTTATTTAAGCAGATACTAAACATTATATTTGTCTGCAATAAATAAACAAACGAATGAAATTATCTAGACTTGGAGGAATGCTACTATTCCTGTTTTTCGCTTCTGCAGCATTTGCCCAAAAGGGTGGAATCATCAGAGGTAATATTTTTGACAGCACCACTGGTGAGCCAATTATTTACGGAACAGTAGTATTAGAGGGGACTGATTTTGGAATGAACACAAACCTGGAGGGATTCTTCAGTTTTACAGATGTACCTGCGGGAACTTACAACCTTATCATAACCTACGTAGGTTTTGAAAATTATACGGAAGAAATTACTATTGAAAATAATAAGATCCTTTATCGTAATCTCGAGTTAAGTCCTTCTAGTGTACAGCTAAATACTTTTAATATTTCAGGTAGAAAAAGTAAGGCCAGAACGGAGGTGACTGTATCACAACTTAGTGTAAGTGCTTCAGAATTAAAAGCTTTGCCAGCAGCGGGTGATCCTGATATTGCACAATATTTACCTGTTCTACCAGGGGTTATCTCAACCGGTGATCAAGGTGGTCAGATTTATATTCGTGGTGGTGCTCCTATCCAGAACCTAATGTTACTTGATGGTGTGCCAATTATTAATCCATTCCACTCCATTGGTTTCTTTTCTGTATTTGAAACGGAAACCATCAAGTCAGTAGATGTATTGACAGGTGGTTTTGGTGCAAAATATGGTGGTAGACTTTCAGCAGTAGTGGATATCAACACAAGAGACGGAAACAGTAAGGACTTTTCAGGGAAGTTGAGTACCAATCCATTTATGACGAAGGCTTTGTTTGAAGGACCATTGAAAAAAGCTGAAAATCCACAGGATGGATCTATGTCTTTCATGCTTACAGGTAAAAGTTCATATATCGATCAAACTTCAAGATCTCTTTACCCTTATGCTGTTGCAGTAGGAGGGGGAGCAGATAATCTACCTTACTCATTTACTGATTTATATGGTAAGCTTACCTTGAAGTCGGGTAATGGATCGAAATTAAATCTATTTGGATTTGACTACAATGATCGAGTTAATTATGAGATTGCTGATTTGAATTGGAAATTGAATGGATTTGGTGCAAAGGGATTAATTATTCCTTCCAACTCAAATTTGATTATCTCTTCAAACATTGCTTTTTCGAATTATGATATTGACTTGATTGAAGATGAAGGTTTTGATCGTACTTCTGGTATACAACAGGCTACGGTAAACTTCGATTTCTCCTACTATGGACTGAATACAGACTTCAGCTATGGATTATTTTTCAATACGCTTCGAACGGATTTCAAATTCAGAAACTTTAGAGGTATTACCATTAATCAAGTATCCAATGCTGCTGAGATGGGTGGATATTTCAGTACAAAGAGTACAATCGGTAAATTGATTATAGAGCCTTCAGTTCGTGGTCATTTCTATCAGGCACAATCTGCTTTTTCTGTTGAACCCCGTCTAGGAGCGAAGTTTAATGCTACAGATAATCTGAGGTTTAAGATGGCAGGTGGTATTTATTCCCAGAACTTACTTAGTAGTGTAAATGAAGAAGAGGTTGTAAATATCTTTGTAGGCTTTTTATTAGGACCTGAAGAAGAAATTCTTGATGTGGAAACTGGGAATTTTGCTGAAAGCAGATTGCAGCGTTCTACGCACCTTGTACTAGGTGCAGAATATGATTTAACCAATAATTTGGAGTTAAATGTAGAGGTTTACAATAAGCAATTTGGTCAGTTGATCTCTTTGAACAGAAATAAAACAGAAGCAACAGATCCTGATTTTGTTGCTGAAAATGGAGATGCAAGAGGTTTGGATGTTTCTCTTAGATATGAGAAAGATCAATTCTATCTTTGGTCAACCTACTCTTTAGGTAAGGTTACCCGTTTTGATGGAGAGCAAGTATTCCCTACCATCTTCGATAGAAGACATAACGTAAACGTACTTTTCAGCTATAAAATGGGTGAAAATAATAAGTGGGAGACTGGTGTTCGTTGGAACTATGGTTCAGAGCTTCCATTTACGCAAACTCAAGGATTCTACGGAAATATTAACTTCCTGGATGAGGGATTAAATACAAATGTAGGATTGAGTAATCCTGAGCTTGCAACATTGTATTCAACTGTAAGAAATGGAGGTCGATTAAGCCCTTATCATCGTTTGGATGTGTCAGTTAAGCGTTTCTTTAAAATCAATAACAGAAATACAATAGAGGCACAATTAAGTGTTACCAACGCTTATAACCGACCAAATGTATTCTTTATTGATCGTAAGACATCAGAACGTATCGATCAGTTGCCAATCCTTCCAAACTTTACTCTTAGTTGGTCATTCTAACTTGATCCGTAAAGTAAAAAAGGTCCGAGATACTATCTCGGACCTTTTTTTATTCACTAAGCATCCACTGAATTAAATCTTGTTTATCAACGATTGACCAGCTGTGGGGATGTCGTTCTCCGTTAGCTCTAAAGCCTTTTTGATGGCTTGGAATATATTCAACGTTTTTGTATCCTTTTTGCTCAAGACTTAATGCAAGATTTTTTATAGAATATGCATTGAGTTGCTCATAACTCGCTTGGCGATTTTCCAACCACCAAGTTGTATCTGGTTCTGTATAAAGTCTGATTTTAGTATTCTTCAACTTGTTTAGATTAGTAGTTGTATTGGTACGTTTTGTATACACCGCGTATTTCTCGTAAGGTTCAATAGTCTTATCCGGTTTTCCAAAGTTAGATTCAAGGGTTTCAATGATCCACTTACTTTCCTGAACGCTAACTTCAGAAAAGTCATGTTCAATATTTTTCTTTGACGATTCATAAAGAGCAACCAGATCAATAGGGGAGTCTATCAGGAACACTCCTTTAGGATCTATATAAAACTGCTTCATTCCTACAATAGTATTACTGATCTGAAAGGCCATATTGCCGCCACTGGAAAAGCCTCCTATGTATATATTGTCAATTGGTAATTCATAGCTTATGAATAGATCCTGAAGCATACCTGCCTGCTCTTGCTTCTCTTTATCTTCCAACCATAAGCGATGATTTAATGTAGCATATATGATCGCAATATCTGCTTCTTGTGCCAAAGGGGCTATGTTGAATTCTTTTTGCATATCGTTTATCTCTTCTGGAAACCCTCCATAGAGGACCAAAACAGCTTTTATAGTACCATTAGGCTTATATAGTTCAAATGCCCTAGTTTCTATCTTATTGTAGGATTTACTTCTTTCCTGGAGTTTATTTTGATCACTCTTTGAATGACATCCAAAGAGAGTAAAGCAATAGATGAATACAATTAGGATTTTATTATTCATAAACTAAAAGATTAGCTTGATTGATAGGCAAAAAAAAAGCTGACTCTTCAAGTCAGCTTCTTTATATCGTTTAAAATAGATTATCTAATTAAAGTAACTTCTCCTCGCTCTTCACGCTCTGTTCCATCGTTGAAGCGAAGTTTAACATAGTAAGCATATACATCCATTGGTGCTGGGTTTCCATCTATTGTACCATCCCAACTGAAACTATTAAGATCTTCGTTTCCTTCGAATACCTGCTCTCCCCATCTGTTAAAGATTAATAGTTCTTCAACAGTTGTTCCAGCATTCGTAATGATATAGAAGAGTTCATTTGGTGTGTTATTTACAAGATCTGATCCCATTTCACCTTTGGAAATTGTACTGCCAGGTCTGAAAGCATTTGGTATCGCAAACTTACTATCATCAACAGATATTACTACCTGGAAACTATTCGTACAACCAAATTGATCAACTACCTCAAGTGTATACGTAAAGGATGTTCCATCTTCATCAACAGAAGGAGCAATAATAGAAACAACATCACTATTTGAAGAAATTAAACCCTCACCAGTCCAGGTGAAATCATATAATAAGTCTTCAGGTTCTAAGTTTGCTGTCATTACAATATTATCACCCTCATAAATGCCATCTACTGGATCTGTGGTTATATTGTTTATGGAGAAGTCCTGTCCGACAATTACACTTACTGAATCTTCAACTTCAAAGCAACCGTAATCACCAATAACATAATATTGAGTTGTTTCAGTAGGGTTAACGGAAATGCTTCCTCCAGTCAGATCACCAGGTTCCCAACTGTACACACCGATTGCGCTTGATGTAACTGTAAGTTCAGCTGATTCACCAATACAAATTACAATATCTTCACCTGCAGAAAGGGTAGGAGGCTCATTGATTACATCAATAGTAATCTCGTACTCTTCACTACAGTTACCTTCTTCCATCAATAAGATGTAAGTAGTCTGTTCGGTTGGAGATATTTCAAGTGTATTGTCTGTTCCAAGAACTGGTCCACCCTCCAGGCTCCAAGTGTATGTGGATCCTGAATCAAATGGTCCATTTTCATTAAGAATAATGGTCTCATCCAGACATATGGTTAAATCCTGAACACCAGGATCTGTTATTTCTGTAACAAATACGGTAACCTCTGCATTGTCCTCACAACCTTCAACTACTGCCGTAAGGCTAAATGTCTCTGATCCTCCAGGAGAAGCAACAGTGACCTGACAGGTATCACAAGACAGGTTATTTGGTGCAGTCCAATTGAATGTTTCCATATTGTCCGGACCTATAGCTGTCAGCTGGACACTTTCGCCAGGACAAATAATAGGATCTTGTGGATCAATCGATAAGAAAGGTTCTATAACTTCTACATAGGTACTAATCGTATCACTACATCCTCTGTTTGTGGTAACTCTTGTGAAGTCACCAGACTCAAGTGCTACAACTACCATGTTGTACAAGGTGTCAGAAGTTAATCCTCCTGGTGCACTCGTCCATAGATGTTCTATATCAGGGAAATTAATTGGCTGATAGATATTTGAAATAACTAGGAAGGTATCTCCCTGACAATATGGATCCCTGAAAGGAAGGAACTCATCAATTTCCAAATTCGGTAATGAATCAACACGAACAAAAATAGAGTCGCTTACCAAACAAGGACCTACTGTGTAGGTTCCATAATACGTAGTCGTTTGATCAGGATACATTAAGAAATCGGCTGAATTTGTGCTCGAAAGCGTACCATTATCAGGCGTCCACTGAAGATCAGTTCCACCAAGTGTCAATTCAGTATTTACGAAGATGGTATCCCCTAAACAAATCTCAAGCGAGTCCTCAACAGGAAGTAATATATCGATATCTGCCTCAATGACCTCTATAGTGACCTGACTGGTATCAGCACAGAAGGCATTTTCTGAAGTAGAGATAAATGTGTACGTAATAGTATCCTCAGGATTCGAAGTTGGATTTGGTGATGTATTATCATCAAGATAAACATCAGGTAACCATTCGTATGTTGTCGTTGTATTTCCTACATCCTCACCCAATTGTATTGGATAAGATTCACAAAGTTGCTGATCTTCTATGATCTGAGGGATGGTTATGATATCAAAACCAAGTGATATGGTATCTGAAGCGGAACAACCCTGAAGTTCAACTCTTGCAATGTATGTTTGATCGTTTGCATTTGTTGGAACAACATCTACTACTGCTTGGTCTGTACTTGAAAGGAAAGTACCTGGAGTCCAGCTTATACCGTTGTTTCCAACATTGTTTTCTGCAGTTAGTGTAATCGTGTCTCCAACACAAATACCTAGTGGGTCATCAGTAGTGATTTCTACCTCTGGTTCAATTACGATAACCTGAATAGAATCAATATCTCTACATTCTGGCGCAGTAGGAGCTTCTGCCAGAAATCCAAATAGGATTGCTGTCGTTGATTCTGTTGGTGTAATTACAGTTGTTGCTTCATCATCTGGATTAAAGGTGATCGCATCTGGATTTGGAGATGTCCAAGAGAAGATTTCTGCACCAGTGGATTGTATTTCAATTGAGTCACCTAAACAAACAAACGCTGTATCGTTATCTATATTTAGGAATTCTAATTCTACTTCTTCTTTAATTACAATATCAAAAGATGATACCTCTACAGCTCCACAACCATAATCTCTTACTAAGCTTACTGTTAAGTATTCAGTTCCTTCTGTAATATTATCATCTACTGCTGAATAAATGAAATTAAACGTATTGTTATCTGCTGTGATAACTATACTATCAGGCAGGTTTAAATTAAGATCTGCTTCTGGATCTGCTGTACCTGTTAATTGAATTTGATAAACCTCTGGATTGTCAGGAATACTGTCCACAGATATAGTTAAAACACCATTGGTTTTACATTCCTGAGATTCCATGACATAGTTCATGTCCTGAATATTCGTAATACCTGTGATGTTTGGAGATGACCCTCTAATTTCAGAGATGAAAACTCCTGAATCCAAGATTCCATCACCACGATCGGCAATAGCGAATTTTAGTTTATAAGTATTACAAGGATCTACTTCTCTAGCGGCTGTAAGGTATTTTTGAGTACCCAAATAACCACTCGTTAAACCATCGAAAACAACGTTTTGGCCGGAAACATTTGGAATTACGTTACTGGTGTAGTACTCCCAATTTGTTTCAAAGTTTACGGAGTTTATTTGTACATCGTCACCATTTGGCAGTATAGCCATGTTTTCTTTTCCATTGATGGGACCATTAATGATATCCCCTTCATCCGAAATAAGAAGTGCAAAGATATCATTGAAACTACTTCCAACATATGTAGGATACTCTTCCGAGCCGAAACGATAATCAAACGTTAGTAAATCTGTATTTGTGAATACATCCAATTCAATAATACAAGCATCAAAACTTGGAAGTCCACCACCAAGGGTTGACATAAGGTCCAAATCTTCATCTCCAGGTTGGCCAAAGCCAGTGCTGGCAAAATTAGTGGAAGGAGCCGCAACTTCTTCAATAGATCCGGATGACAATGTAATACCATTGTCTATACCTAACCCACTTAAATCATCTGCTTGGAATAGTCCTAAAGCATCCTTATTACAGATGATAGTATCAACAGTTACTTCTGCATATGGCGTGGATAGAAGTTCCTCAATTTCTTCATAAGTTACACCCTCAACAATGGATAGATTTCCATTGTCGGGACAAGCTTCAGTTGAGCATTCCCAAGTTATATAGAAACCTTCAAATTCCGTGATACCATCCGAGCTGAATGTGAAATTCACGGATCCATTTGACGCATAGGTCTCGAAACCTACACCACCAGCAACATCGAAGAAGCCAGTTAGATCAGCACTTGTTACCATCTGAGTGTTTCCATCACTAATAGTGAAATTATCACTTGGATTTTCAACATTATAGTATTCCATGTTGAAGTAGATACATCCGCCAGGAGGTAGACTACTTGGGGCTATGGTAACAGTATAATTTTGATTTGGCTCGTAATTTCCGTCAGGACCCCCTGAGTCGTAAAGCTCACCAGAACAAGTTGTTATTGTAATATCTTCATCTGGAGTCCAAATATTAACCTCTTCAATACATAATTGGAATGTACCCTCATTTGCAGCAGCCGTTGAAGACCAATCTGAAATTCTTACAAAATATGGTAGGCCAGGATCTAGACCAGAAAGAGCAAGGCTTACATCTGAACCAGCATCATCTGATATTTCACAATTCAATACCTCAAGGCCATCAAATTCACAATCACCACGATAAACTGCAACCTGTGGTTGAATCATTGCTGTAGAACCCATTCCATCTGTTATACCTGTTACAGTAATCAAATAGTCTTCAATTGTATCCGAAGCTATAAACGAAAACCAAACGTCATTTTGCATAGTACCAACGGTGGGACAATCTCCTATGTTTGGTATATTATCATTTCCAATGTCTGTGGGAGTGGCGTCAACATTGGTAAAAAAAACTGTTTCATCACAGAAAGGGGCTTCCCCTAAATCAATAATACCAGCACAATCGTCATTAGCAGGTTGCGCGAAGGCAATGCAGCTTATAAACAAAAAGGATATTGTGAATATTCTTCTCATATTGAATTAGTTGTTTTAGCTGAAAGTTCAGCTGAGTAATTCTTTTGGTGAAAGAAAAAATTAATATTTTCAATAATTAATTGGGAAAATAAGAATTGTTTGGCTTAATCCACATTTTCAAAAACGAATAATTAGTAAAAAAGACTAATAATTTTCATTTGTTCGGTGCTACTTACAACTTTCAAGTCTATCTTTAACTCCGTCTGCAGTTATGAATGTAGCACTAGCCTTGTTCCATTCGTGATTGATAAAGTTGATCAGATTGGATATTTCAACAGGGCCTAGTTCCTCTATTCCTGCCATAGGACTATTAAATTCAACTCCATTTACCATTATAGTGTCCTCCAAACCGTATTTTATAATACAGGCTAGTTGATTCCAATTTTGTTGCAAATAGTCAGCGTTTTTCAAAGGAGGAATTAACGCTCCTATTCCTTCACCACTACTAAGGTGACAATTGGAACAATGGTATTCATAAAGGACTTTACCTTGATCATAAGGATTGTCACAGGAGCATAGATAAAATAGCGCTGCAAGGAGCCCACTTAACCAAATTAATTTTTGCTTTTTCATAAAAAGAACGGCTGCATTTGCAGCCGATATATT
>OMKD01000024.1 GCA_900299495.1 Sphingobacteriales bacterium | reverse complement strand
TTTTACCCACCTGCTGATAAATGGCCAACCAGACCGACAACAGATTATTCTAAAGAGGGATTATTTAATATCCTAACTAACCGCTATGATTTTGAAGAGTGGAAGGTCCTTGATTTGTTTGGAGGAACGGGTAATCATTCTTACGAATTTATATCTAGAGGTTGTGAAGATGTAACTTACGTTGATAAATTTGGACCAGCAGTTTCTTTTGTAAAGAAGATTTCTAAAGAATTGGATATAGAATCCAATATCCGAATTGTTCGATCTGATGTGTATAAATTTATAGAAAAGGATATGTACAAATATGACTATATTTTTGCAGGTCCTCCATATCCCTTACCTACAATTGATACCCTACCTGAAAGTATATTAAGCTCTGGTCGTCTAAAGCCCGGAGGTATTCTGGTTATGGAGCATAATCCAAATCATTCATATACTGATCATCCTAAATATCAGGAAGAAAGACACTACGGAAAGACGATATTTTCTTTTTTTAGGGAGCCGGAATAGTGCTTGGATGACAAAAAGATAACTTTTCTTTTACGTTCTGATGGTATTTAGTTGGAACTCATATTCTTATGGGTAAGTTTTATAGATGTATACACAAACTAAAAGTTGCATCTATGAAATGGAGACGATTAAACGGAGATAAGATCGACTCGCTCAAATCGCAAGTTGAACAAACCATAATCAAAGAAACCAAAGCTGGTCACAAGCTAAAGGTTTGCATTGGCACAGACTCACAAGTTAAAGGCAATAATGTTGAATTTGCCTGTGTAATTGTTTTTGTCCGTGAGAAAAAAGGTGGATTTATGTTCATCAACAATTATCGAATGGACAATAATGATATGTCTCTTAAGCGGCGCATGATACTTGAAGTATCCAGGTCCGTAGAAGTAGCTTATGGTTTGTGCGAATTGTTTGACAAGTACGATGTGGAAATGGAGATTCACGCGGATATTAATACAGACCCATATTTCGCTTCAAATAAGGCATTAAAAGAAGCTATGGGGTACATTCTTGGTATGGGCTTTGTTTTTAAAGCTAAACCGGATGCTTTTGCATCTTCTTCCTGTGCTGATAAAGTAGTATGATAAAAGTTATTGTTCGTCAATAACTTTTCTTTTTTGGTATAATTTTACAAAACAAACCTTTTAAAAAGGTGTTGAATCGTTATTTTAGCCGCAGTTTACTTTAAAATTAAAATAACCATTCTATGCAAATTAAAAGGCTGTTGTCCTTGGGACTTGCTGCATTCCTCTCAGCGGGAGTTATGAATGCACAGGGAAACAAGATTAATTTTGTTGAGTATGATTTGGATAATGGGCTACATGTGATTTTGCATGAGGACCATTCTACGCCTATCGTTACGGTTTCTATGATGTATCATGTTGGATCTAAAAATGAGAATCCAGATAGAACCGGTTTTGCTCACTTCTTTGAACATTTACTTTTCGAAGGTTCTGAGAACATTGGAAGAGGAGAGTTCTTTAAGATCATTGAAAATGCAGGTGGTTCGAATAATGCCAATACCTTCTATGATAGAACCTATTATTATGAAACACTTCCATCCAATCATTTAGAAACTGGCCTTTGGCTGGAATCTGAGCGTATGCTTCATGCACGTGTAGATATCGAAGGTGTAGAAACCCAAAGAGAAGTTGTAAAGGAGGAGAGAAGACTTCGTGTAGATAATCAACCATATGGATCGCTTTTGGAAGAAACCATGAAGCGTGTCTACAAAGAACATCCTTACCAATGGCCGGTAATTGGTTCTATGGCGCACCTTGATGCTGCTGAAGAGGAAGATTACAAGCAATTCTATGCAGATTTTTATGTTCCTGAAAATGCAGTTCTTTCAATTGCTGGAGATCTGGACATCAAAGAATCTAAAGCGCTAATCGATAAGTATTTTTCAACAATTCCATCTGGTAAAAAAGAAGTATACAGACCTTCAATTGTTGAGCCTGCTATGCAAGGTGAAACAAGAGATACGGTTTATGATAATATTCAATTACCTGCTGTAATTCAAGCTTATCGAATTCCAGCTCAAGGCACTGATGATGCATATGCTGTAGAAATGTTGTCTACGCTTCTTGCTGTTGGAAATAGCTCAAGACTTTCAAAGCGTGCTGTTGATCAAGATCAATTAGCCGTATTTGCAGGTGCTTTCCCATTAGCAATGGAAGATGATGGTGTATTGATCAACTATGGAATTGCGAATATGGGTGTAGACCCAATGGATTTGGAGAAATTGTATGATGAAGAGGTTGAAAAAGTGAAAAACGAGTTGATCTCTGAGCAGGAGTTCCAAAAGCTTCAGAATCAGATTGAGAATCAAATTCTTTCTTCTAATGCTTCAACTGCAGGTATTGCAGAATCATTAGCAAATTACCATATGTACTTTGGTGACACTGATCTTATCAATACAGAAATTGAGAAATACAGAGCTGTTACTCGTGAGGATATTCAGCGTGTAGCAAAGAAGTAT
Organism: Sphingobacteriales bacterium; assembly: GCA_900299495.1. Taxonomy (GTDB): domain Bacteria; phylum Bacteroidota; class Bacteroidia; order Chitinophagales; family Saprospiraceae; genus AM-2324. The sequence continues at coordinate 1,530 of OMKD01000024.1, read as the reverse complement.
TTGGATTTCGAAAATCGTGTTGTTCTGTATTATTTACCAAAAGGTCAGCGACCATAAAACGAATAAATCATGCGTATTAAAAATATATTTTTAGCATTGGGTGCAACTATGGTTTTAAGTGTTGCTGCTAATGCTCAGGAAGATTTTAGAAAAAATCCTCCTAAACCAGGACCTGCACCAACGATAGAGATTGGTGATTCAGAAGTATTTAAACTGGATAATGGACTGACCGTTATCCTAGTTGAAAACCATAAGTTACCAAGAGTATCTTTTCAGCTTTCTGTCGATGTACCGGATTTCAATGAAGGCGAAAAGGCCGGATATGTAAATATTGCTGGTGATCTGATGGGTAGAGGAACAGAAACAATGACAAAAGCACAAATCGATGAGTCAATTGATTTTATTGGTGCAAGTTTCTCGACTTTTGGAAGCGGAATGTACGGTTCTTGTTTGTCTAAAAATTCTGACGACTTACTAAGCATCATGTCTGATGTGTTGATGAACCCAGTGTTCCCGGCTGAAGAGTTTGACAAGATCAAAAAGACTACTCTTTCTGGTATTGCTCAGGCTAAAAACAGCCCGGATGCAATCATGAGTAATGTAAGAAGAACGGTTGTTTATGGTCCAAACCACCCTTTTGGTTCTGTTGAAACAGAAGAGACTATCAATGCTATTGAAGTAGCTGATTGTGAATCCTACTATGAGACGTACTTTAAGCCAAACATTTCTTACCTGGTTATCGTAGGCGATATGGATGCTAAAACTGCAAAGCATGCAGCAAAAACCTACTTCGGTAAATGGGAGCAAGGTTCTGTGCCTGCTGTAAAGCCAATGGCTGTGGAAAGACCTGAAGGTGTAAATGTAATCTTTGTAGATCAGCCCGGAGCGGTTCAATCAACTGTTGCAGTTTGTTACCCTATGGATTACTCAGTGACTTCTTCTGACTATATAACAGGATCATTAATGAGTACTGTTTTGGGCGGTTACTTTGGAAGCCGTTTGAATCAGAATCTTCGTGAAGATAAAGCCTATACTTATGGTGCCAGAGGTGGTCTTCGACCAAACAAGCTTATCGGTAATTTCACAGCATCTGCTAGTGTTAGAAATGAGGTGAGTGATAGTTCTGTAACTGAAATGCTGCACGAGATCAATCGTATGATCAATGAACCTCTTTCAGAGGAGGAACTAAGTACAGTTAAGAATTTCCGTACGGGTAATTTCGCTATTGGACTGGAGAACCCTAGAACAATTGCTGATTTTGCATTGAACACTATCCAATATGACCTTGAAGATGATTTTTATGCGAATTATCTAAAGGTAATGAATGCGATTACAGTAGAAGATATGAGTGCAACTGCACAGAAGTATCTTAAGCCAGAGGCTTGTTATGTTGTTGTAGTGGGTAACAAGAGTGAAGTAGCAGAGTCATTAGTTAAGTTTGATTCTAATGGATCTATCGATTACTACGATGCTTACGGTAAAAAACTTGAGGAAACTAAGGTTCCTGTAAACATTACTCCTGAAGCTATA
>OMKD01000023.1 GCA_900299495.1 Sphingobacteriales bacterium | reverse complement strand
ATTAACTGATACACCAAAAATTGACACCCTTGAAATAATTGTTGTTCAATGTGCAAATGGATATGAGTATGCAATGCATAATTACGATTTCAATCCAGTTATCGAGAAAGAATTGAATAAGTTTGAAAACATTAAGGTTAAGCCTTTTCCGCTAAAGACACTAATGGGAGTAGCATATCAAGGTGTTTTTGACAAAAAATACTGCCCGCCGATTATCGAAAAAGTTGATGTCGATTTTCTTATACTGACACGATTTAACAAACGATATGATGCGATAAATGACAATCACATGAAGTGGGGCTATGAATTGAGAATAGTAAATACAGAGACATTAGAGCAGATAAATTCAATTAATGCACAGAAGCTCAAAGACTATTCAGAAATTGAAAAGCATATTCAAGCAAACATTGAAACGCTTAAAAATGATATTGAAAAATTAAAATAAAAACGACTTACAACACTATGTAAAAATGCATTAAAAACGCATTTTACATTAACCGTTGTGGTGCATTAAAATTAAATAATGAAAATTAGTCGATTAATCATATTAGTATTTAGTCTTGTAAATGCTATCTCTTGCGGATACAAATCCAAAAAAGATATTACTGCCTACGTTTATTATGACAAGTCTCAATCAGAAAAAGTAACAAAAGAACCTTTGATCGCAGTTACTGACGAAGAATTTCTTCAGTATGGCTCTCGAGTAGCATATATAAATGAAAAAGGAGATACAATTATTCCTTTAAATAAGTATGCTTATTTAGGTACAGATACTTTGACACACTTTGGATATGTGTTAGAATATCCAAGTGACAGTTCATATGGAAGGCGAATTGCAATTGACAGAAATCAAAATACGCTCTACGACATTGTATTCTTTGACAACGGACCTGATTATTTTCACGAAGGATTGGTAAGGGCAAAAAGAAATGGAAAAATGGGGTTTGCCAACAAATACGGTCAAATAGCTATTCCATGTGAGTATGATTTTGCCTGGTGGTTTGAAGAAGGAAAAGTTAAAGTAACTTATGATGCAAGAGAAACCAGAGACAAATATGATGACCATACAAGAATTGAATCTGACGAATGGTTTTATATTGACAAAAATGGAAAGAGAATAAATTAAAAAACAACACCACAACACTGTATATGAAATCATAGCCGCCTAACGGCAGACTACACTTCATATACTAACCGTTGGCGTGCATTTCCTGCAGAGGACTCTAACGTGGTGATAAGTTTGCAATCAACTTGATTAATATGAAAATTCATGATTTGATTTATACTTAGAGAACGTAATGATTGAATAAACTTGAAAAATGGAAGCGGAAAAGATTTTTGGAGATATAAACAATTTTGGGATTAGATTTATACCTAGTCCTAATACTAATCATAAAGGAAGCGACTTTGCATTACTACACCTAGTTTTAGACGGGCAAATTATAGGAAATCCCGAAGAAGAGTGTTTAGTTGGGACTTGGATTAGTGGATTAGAAAGACTGTTAGATATTATCGATTCTAAATTTGAGGTTCTTTCTCAAGCAGAGTTCATGAATAAATCTGACAATGAAATTTTTGAATTGATATATAAATCAAATCAACTGGAGCAGGAATATGATGAAAAATACAAATATTTAAAAGTACTTGACAACGAAGTATGGCAATATTGTAATTTGACCTTGGATGAGACAATAGATGCCTATTTGATAACAATTACAGGATTTAATGAAAATGTTAAGATTATTTGGAAAGGACTAAGTGAACCTTGCCCTTTAAGTAAGATTGGACTGATTCAAGCAGTTCTTGTTGAGAAAGAAAAGATGAAAAAGGTGCTTTCTGATTGTATTTTTGAAGTGAAGAACTATTATAATTATTGAATAAAAAACGACACGCCAACAATGTGTATAGTGCATAAGGGTTTCAGAGGTTTTCGAGCGATATCACCCGCATCAATTTTGGGTGGTAAATTGATAGGTTTGAAGCCCGCAATCCCTTACGACACCATACACTCACCGTTGGCTGCCATTAGGAAGAAGAATAAATTATATTGATTAATGAAATTACAAGAATTGATATTAATTATTGGGTTGTGTTTTAGTATATGCTGTGTTTCAGCCCAAGAAAATCAAGATACAATTCGATATCAAGGAATAGCTAGTATAATGCTTTATGAATCAATTGAGCTATATCCAAATAATATTTTTAAATGGACTTCAGAATATGATTTGAGCTGGAGCGAATATGGAATCTATGAAATTAAGGACAAAAAACTAATCCTCAAATATTATTCTAAACTCAATGAATTAAATAAAACCTTATTATCAGAAATAACTGAGTCACCAGACAAAGCTGAATTCTTTTTGATTGGAGGTAATCAAATTTATAGGGTTAATAAAAGGGGAAAGAAAATTAAGAGAATGAGAGACAAATCATTCAAATATAAAATGAGCTGGTTGTTTGGTCACAAATACCGAATTTTGAAAAAATGATAAACATTAAATTAAATAAAAAAAGGAACACGGCAGCCAACAAAGACTATGACGTTCATGCTGGCTAAACGCCAGCACGCCGCATAGCCGAGCCGTTAGACTCTATTAAAGATGACTGAAAAGGAAATTGAAATATTGACTGATGTAATCGTTAGGTATTGTGCACATGGACAATACGGAAGTGAGCAAAAAGCTGTTCATGCTCTGAAAAAGAGATTGAATAATATGGATTCAACTAGAGTTAAAGAAATTTTTCAAAATCATATCAGAATTTATAAGACAACCAAAGTCTTAGTTGAGAAAAAATTGAAGAATAATCTTCACTTCAAGGAATCATTATTTGAGAAATTAAGGAATGAGATTAGACAGAGACATGATTGTGAGGTAATTGAAGCAGGGGCCTATTTGAATTGGTGCTATTTCTTTT
>OMKD01000022.1 GCA_900299495.1 Sphingobacteriales bacterium | reverse complement strand
GGATATGCACCTGCAACTTTTTCTTTAACTGCATCATAAACACTTTCGTGAATGATCAAACGACGTGTAGAAGTACAACGCTGACCACAAGTACCTACTGCACCAAATACTGCACCTGGAACTACTAGGTTAAGATCTGCATTCTCCGTGATGATGATTGCATTATTACCACCAAGCTCTAACAAGCTTTTTCCTAGGCGACCAGCAACTTCCTGAGCAACGATCTTACCCATTCTAGTTGATCCTGTAGCAGATACTAAAGGAACACGCTTGTCTTTAGTCATGTATTCACCAACCTTGTAATCTCCGTTTACGATACAAGAAATACCTTCTGGTAGATCATTGTCACGAAGTACTTTGTGGAAGATGTTTTGACATGCGATAGAGCAAAGAGGAGTCTTTTCAGATCCTTTCCAAACATTCACATTACCACAGATCAATGCGATCATTGAGTTCCAAGACCATACTGCAACTGGGAAGTTGAATGCAGAGATGATACCAACGATACCCATTGGGTGCCATTGCTCATACATACGGTGCATTGGACGCTCAGAGTGCATGCTCAATCCGTAAAGCTGGCGAGAAAGACCTACTGCGAAATCACAGATATCGATCATTTCCTGAACCTCACCAAAACCTTCCTGAAGGCTTTTACCCATTTCATAGGAAACAAGGCTACCCAGAGCGGTCTTATATTTTCTTAGTTCCTCACCATACTGACGTACAATTTCTCCACGCTTTGGAGCAGGAACGGTTCTCCATGTTTTGTAAGCTGCCTGAGCAGTTTCAATCACATGCTCATATTCTTCTTTGGTTGTTGCACTAACAGAGCCAATGTATTTTCCATCTACGGGCGAATAAGAATCAATGTAGCTGCCTGAATTAGAAGATTTAAGACCAGTCCAAGTACCGGCATTCTTCTCCTCCAGACCCAATTCTTTTAGAAAGTCTAAATTCATGGTTTTGCTGTTTTAGCTTTATTTAATTAGCTGCAAAAATAGTTATTATTCACAGACTTGCTCAACGGATGTGTGATTAATTTTCTGAATACCAATTCTTTTCAAGAAAGGCTATTACTAATTGGTAGGCATCCTTCGCTGATTTTTCATTATATCTTCCTCCTGAGGGATTTGCAAAGGCATGGTCAGCTTCAAACCAATGTTCTTCGAAGGATTTTTTGGTTGCCTGAGTAAGCACCTTGAATTTATCGATCATTTCATGATTGATCCACTTGTCGTTCTCTGCGAAGATTCCAAGAATAGGTGCCTTTAATGGAGCTAATTCCTCCGCTTTTTCAACAGGGCTGCCATAATAAATCACACAGGCACTTGCTTTATCTTTCGCTTGAATAGCTGTTTTTAAAGACCAACCACCTCCAAAACACCAGCCTAAGGTTGCAATGTTTGCATCCTCTCCGGTGAATTCAATTACTGCATCCACAATCTCTACAGCGCGCTCCTCCTTTACTGCTTTCATATACTTGGAGGCATCTTCTCGGTTATCCGCCACGTTGCCATCGTACAGGTCTAATGCGATTACATTAACATTGCTAAACTCCTCAAATAGTTTTGCAGCTTCTTGCTTGGCATATTCATTGAGACCATACCATTCATGGATGATTAGAAGGTAATCATTGCTGGCTTTTTCGGCTTTCAGCATAAATGCATTAGCATCTTGCCCACTGGCTGTAGGAATTTTTACGTAGTCTCCGGGACCTTCATATTGCAGATCTCCAGGAATCTCGTGTGCCTTTTGGAATGATTTGGAGGAGGCAAATTTGCTCATCCCCTCATTTGCAGGCTGTTTATCAAAAGAGTTGCAGGCTGATACTAAAAGCAGTATCAGTAAAATAAATGTTGTAGATCGCATAATTGAATGCTTGGTTAAAAATCAAATACTTGTTACAGATTCGTCTTTTTTAACCGCTTCCTCTTGTGTTTTGTTTTGTCTCTCTAGCTTTTTCTGCTCGTTGCGTTCCTGTCTCTCTAGCTCAGCTTTGTCATAGGCGATAATGATTTCCTTAACCAATCTGTGGCGAACAACATCCTCAGAGCTTAGTCGAATCATGGAAATACCTTTTACATCGTTAAGTACATTGATAGCCATCTTTAGGCCGGAAGTTACCGAACGAGGTAAATCGATTTGTGACAAATCACCTGTGATGATGCATTTTGCACTTGGTCCAAGACGCGTTAAAAACATCTTGATTTGCATGCTGGTACAGTTCTGTGCTTCATCCAAAATAATGAATGCATCATTCAATGTACGTCCACGCATAAATGCTAAGGGAGCGATTTCTATGGTTCTGTTTCCAATAAAATGTTCAATCTTATCAGCAGGAAGCATATCGTATAAGGCATCATAAAGCGGTCTTAGGAACGGATCCACCTTGTCTTTAAGGTCTCCTGGAAGGAATCCCAGATTTTCTCCAGCCTCAACAGCAGGTCTGGTAAGGATGATCTTTTTGACTACTCTGTTTTTGAGTGCTCTTACCGCAAGAGCTACGGCAGTATATGTTTTACCT
>OMKD01000021.1 GCA_900299495.1 Sphingobacteriales bacterium | reverse complement strand
TACATATTCTGCAAACAAATTACAACCTTCCCCTAGAACGGGAAAGTCAGGTGGCCAGGTGGTGACCATTTTCCATTCGAAAGTCTTTTGAAAACTGTTTTTTCCAGCATTTTGGGCAATGCTGCTTTTCTGCACACCTAGTGACCTAAGTGCAAAAGGCAGGCCAATGGTACCAATGGCCAAACCTCTTAAAAATTTCTTGCGGTTTAGTTTTGACATAAACTTAAATTAAGCTTTTGCCAATATAAACAAATGCTTATAAAAGTCTGTAAGATCTTGCACCGTATTGATCACCTACTTCTTCATTGATACTTTCAAGTACAAAGCCTCCAGCACTTGATAGAGCAGTATCTAAAGACATTCTATGAATATCCTCGTAATCAGAATAGGAGATCGAATTTCTATTATCCAATTTATCTTGAAGTTTAACTCCATCAATAACTGATTTCCACTCTTTATTCACTGTGCCTTCAAATACCTTTGATTTAGCACCAGATCCATAAGCAAAGAATCCTATCTTTTTGCCTTCTAAATCAGAATCTTCAATCAGGTCGTAATGGAATGAACTGATGAGCGCCAGAAAAATAGAGCAGGAGTACATATTCCCAATAAGGCTTGATGCACGCTGACTTTTTTCCAATTTTTCATTAACAAAAGATCTATAATAATCCGTTTTGCTGAATAGTTTAGCAAACTTAGGATCATCCTCTGATAGATCATTATCAGCTAGAATTTGATCAAAAGTGCCCTTTAGTTTAAGATTTTTGATTACCAAATCCGTACAAATCCTTTTTGCATGGAATGCATAAGGCAAGTGGAAGATCATTCGCTCCCATGTGTCCAGAATAGGCGCATTCATGTCCGTTTTGCTATTGTACTTAAAGTTCTCCAAAGCGGACTCAACTCTTGATTTATAACATGCATTAGAGAAAGGACCATCAAATACTGGTGTATCCTTGTGTAATAATAGCACTGAATCATCAGGTTCAAGTGCATCTAATACCTTTTTAATTGAAACCGTATCAAGGTTCAACTCATTACTCAAACGCTTAGCTAAGCTTGATTTACAAACCTTTCTTTTTGGCTTAAAGAAATCGTGAGCAGGACCGGTAGAAACACCAGTATCTTCAGATATGGTAATGAATCTAGGATTCTCCTTGATTAGCATTGCAATAGATCCAGCTCCTTGAGTATATTCTCCGGTAGAGGATAAATCATATTTTGCAAAGTCACTAGAAACGATAATTCCAATCCTTCCAGGCTTAGCCCTGACCCAGTCAACTGTAGTAAGCATAGCATCTACCGCACCTATGCAGGCAAAGGTCATATCAAGTACATCACAATGCTCCATAGAGTTTGGACCATATTCAGCCTCAAAATACTGCTGGATCATATCTAATATATATGTAGCAGTGGGCTTTGCACCATCAAGAGCACTTTCTGTTCCCAGATATAGTCTTCCTATATCTGATGGATTTAAATTATTTTTCTTTATAAGTTCTAAAACTGCATTTGCAGCCATAGTAGCAGCGTCTTCATTTACATCAGGAATCGCCATGCTTGTAAGACCTAGGCCTTTATTCAATTTAGCGTATTCGATGTTTCTTTCTTCTGCTAAAACACTTAATGGTAGATAAAGCTTTGGAACATAAAGCGATATGTCATCAATTCCAATATTTTGCTTATCCATAGTAGACATTTGAAATAGTTAGTTATTAAATACTAATTATTAAATACTTTTTAGTGGCATTTTGTTGTAAAACAAAATGTTTTTATTTTGCACTAAGTAAACAATTTGTTTGATATACAATAACCGATCATTATGGTTTTAAAACAATTTGCACATGAACAGTCTGTACATCTATCTAAATGGCTTAATTTAAACTTCAATTCAGATGAATATTTTTCATATGTATATGAGCATATCCCGAAAGTAGGAGAGTATTGTCATCTGGTAAATAGGATATCAATCAAATTGCAGGCCAATGATACTAAATATTTAGAAGATAACTTATCATTTTTTACAGAAAGCTCGAGCGAACAACAGATTGAATACTTATACAACTATGTAATATCAATATTCAATAGTAAATCCTGGCATTGCAAACCCTTATTTGTAGATACACGAAATCTTAATAAGAACCAGTTTAAGATAAATAGGATATTGGATATTTGCTGTAGACTTCATTGCCCAATTCTCTTATATGCTGATAAGCCATTGGAAGAAGATTCGATAAAACAGGCGAAGTATTTGTCGGCCAGAAGTCTATTTAACATAATATTAGACATACCAAGTTTAAGATCACCCGTCTGTAAGGAGCTTTATCAATCGGACTTTAATTTATTTGATAGGATTAATCTTCTTAAGCAATGTAGCCGACATGTATGGCCTGTAGGTACTATAGTTAGTCCAATCATACCACAGGTCAACGATTTTGAATTAGAGGAAATAACGAGTTTGATAAGTAGATATACTAACCATGTTTCTTACAAATTAATAACAGAGATCCAGATGGACGATTATGATCCAAAGATTTTAAGCAAAATATTATCTGTAGAGGAGCTCAAAAAATGTCGTACATATGTCAATAATTGTCATGGGAGATTATCTGTCTTAATGGAGGAGGAGCAGTACATAGAACGCTATGAGCGAATAATAGCAGGTCTAAAGGAACAATTTAATCTAACATTTAAAGGAAAAAAACTAAGTACCTATAAACATAAATCAAGAAAATCTTCTCAGCTGTGTTTCTTTTAAGCTATACAAATCTTAAATTGATAGTATTCTAATAATCAACCACTTATAACATCTAACACCTATGGATCCAGCTACACGATTTATGATCATCATTTCTTTTGTAATGTTGCTCGTAGTCATACAAATCATTCAAAGACAAAAGAATGAATTAGACCGGCATTATAAAGGAAAATTCCTGGAGTGGGAGGATCGATTTATGGAGGAGCAAAGTCAATTCAAGTCCTTCAAACAAAATATTTATAAAGACGAAAGACCAAAGCGCAGTAAAGGATCAATAAAAAGATTCTTTAGCGCAGACCAGGAGGAATAAAAAATGGCTAGCAGATTTGCTAGCCATTTTTTTATGTACATCTATATAGTAGGGTAGCTTATTTTCTTACAGCAACTCAAATCACAATACAATTAGAACGATGATTGAGAGAGTAGAAGTTTTTATAAACCCAGATTATTTGCAAACCTCTATTTAACATAATATAAATTATAGGAAAAAATGATAAATCAAAGAATTATAATGAGTTTGATCAAATAAGAGAAAATCCTTGAAAATCAGGCTTTTCTAGAATCCTGTATACGATAAATGATACAGCTAAAAAGATTCTACGCGATTCTAGAGCCCTTTAATATATCCCCTATAATGTCTCTATACTGGAATTATCTAGATACCACATCCAATAGTACTGTATACATTCCAGACTGGATCTTATGAGAATATTGAAACCTAAGCAGCTGTATATGGCTCCAGATTATCAATACAGCATCAAAACAAATACAGATTCATATACTGTGAGCTACTGATCCGTATGGTATATATAGACTAGTTGTACCGTGTACGCTTACAATACAATCAGTGTATATAGACTATATAATCCTACTAAAACCGAAATGTCGGCTGTAATCCTAACCTATTAGATATTGTATACACACTATAAATCACTAGATATACAATACGAATACCTCTTAGAACAAGAAAAAAACACCCTAAATGACTATATATCAATTAGTTAAAAAAACAAACAGAGAAGCATACAAACGTAAGTAATTATAAATAAACAAGTTATAGAGCTATACATTATACAACTAAGTCAGGAGGATAGTAATAGCTTCATAAGATTATGGTGATATACATATTAAAAAAAATACATTGTATAAAACTGCCTAATACCTTCTCGGAGTAATAGTTATTAATTGTAACAAGAGATAAGACTGTTCGAACATATTACATTTTTTATGCTATATGCTTTTTGCTTGGCATACCTCTCAACAAAGAACTATCCTCAGTCCAGCATCTATATATACATATTAATAAATTATATTATACGTGAAACGTATAGTATGGCTTGTGACAGTAGTGTAATATTCCTTTTGTTATTCTAACTCGCTCAACACATATTATATTTTTTACACTACGTGTATTAGCTTCTACGTGGAATATAAGATGTAGAAGTATAGCAAGGTTTTGCTTTATTAAGTCAGGAACATATTAAAATATATATATTTCGTCTGTGCCTCAATATTACTAGATCACCTTTTATATACTGGATATACATTCCTGAAAGCATTCAATACATATTATATTTTTTATACTACGTGTAAAAGCCTTTACATAGAATATAAGTAGTAGCTGTATAACTAACTTACCCATTTAAGCTGAATACATATTAAAAAAATATATTACATCCATTCACGCAATCCATATAACAGCTATCATCCTGCATAGCTTAATCCAATAGCACAGAACATATATTATATTTTTTACACTATATTTTTTCATTTAATTATAGCTACCCCTGGAATCAAAGCAGTAGTCTGTCCTTTATAAAGCTGAATACATATTAAAAAAAATATATTGCGTCTTTTGATCCATTTACTAGTTCTCCTGATGTGAACTATATATACATTCCTAAAAGCATTCAATACATATTATATTTTTTATACTACATGTATTAGCTTCTACGTGGAATATAAGAGGTAGTAGTATAGTAAAGATACTTTATTGTGCCATACACATATTAAAAAAAACACATTTCGTCTATAACGCCATATTACTGAATCCCCTGATGTGAACTATATATACATTCCCGAAAACACCTTATACATATTATATTTTTTATACTACGAGCATTAGCTTCTACGTGGAAAAGAGGTAGTAGTATAGTAAGGTTACTTAATTAAGCCATATACATATTAAAAAAAATACATTGTATATTCCAGGCTAACAAGATCTACAGAGTAGCTATACGTATTCTTCATATAAGACGGACAAAACATATTATAATTTTTATACTATATAATACATCTCCTATAAGGAATATAGGGAATGGTTGTATACATATATCATTTAAAAAGGCCTTACACATATTAAAAAAAATATAGTACGTGTATTTTACTATCTGTTGGATCACCTGTAGTATACTATCTATTCATGCCTAAAAGCATTCAATACATATTACAATTTTTATACTACAACTCTCCAACTACTTAAGCCTACCCAATAGTACAGTGGATATAGTCTTCTAACAACACAATTACATATTAAAAAAAATACATTACATCTATTTAATACATCTGCTCTCCAGTCACTTTAGTATTCCTTGTGTTCTATAATGGCACATACACATATTATAATTTTTATACTGTATGCTTTCTTTACCATTATCCATACAGCTCTACCAAGCATCCCTTCTTTCTAACAAGACTATTACGTATTAAAATAAATCCATTACGACTTACCATGTGTTCAACTTATCCCTCTTCTACTTATATGTATTGGAAAATAATAATGATTCTGCGATATGTATGTATTGATAAGAAAAATAGAATGCTGTGATAACTGGTATAAGAATAGGACTATACAATGCTCTATTTAAGATTATATAGTCCTATTTAGCCATAAACGTTAGGATCAGGTACTTAAAACCATGCTCCACTACTCTCATTTATATGAAAAACTAAAATGAAACCCTAGTAAACACTTGGGTTCTGCTTATTTGAGAATTAGTTCGGCTATAAACTGAAGAGTGGTTAAAACACAAAAAACACTGATTTTCAATATTTTATTCCTCCCCTACTCCCCCACTACTTAACACATATAAATTTTACATATTAATTGTAATTTATATTACAATTAACAACAGGTAAAATATATAAACACTTGATTATCAGTGGTTATTAATTCTTCTTCCCTTTCAACAAAACAGCCTTAATATCCCCATAGCTAATATTCGCAGGCAACTTCGATTTGATCAATGATAAGCGTTCATTACTTCCAATACTTGCAAGGACTTCTTCTATCATGATGATGGATTCCTCACTTACCAAATCCTCTACAGCTAAGTCTCCGGATTCTACGAAGGCCAGTAGATGCCCTTCGATGGTTCCCTCGGTGAGGTTTCGCATTCGGGCTACATCTGAAACATCGCGGTGTTCTAGGTATAGATCGTAAGACAAGTGGGCGCTGTCTGTACGCTTGGTTCTCTTTTTATGTTCTTCTTTGCGTCTTCGAGGTATGGGCTTTTGCAGGATCTTTGTTTCCAGGCCATGCTCACGCGCATAAGATTGTACGCAGGAAAGAAATGCTTCCCCGTAGTTGCGGAGTTTTACTGAGCCAAATCCACTTATCCGTTCCAAGTGATTAAACTCTAATGGTATATATTGTGCCAGTTCCAGTAAGGTCTTATCCGAAAAGATCAGATAAGGAGCTACGCCTTCCTCTTCTGCAAGTTCACTCCTCTGAGCTTTCAGAGCAACAAGAAGACCACTGTCATAGAATAACTCTTCTGTGGATTCAACAGCCTCCTTCATTTCTTTTTCAGGTCTGATCAACTCCACAGCTACCTGTCCTTTCAATACAGCTGTAGCTTTTTTACCGAGCTTCAATAGCGGAAACTTCCCGCCATCGATCTGCAGATAATCCTCATCTATTAGATTCTGTATATAAGCCTGCCAATCCTTCTTACTGTGTTCAGCACCTACGCCATAAGTCTTGATCTCCTTATGCCAATCCTTAATCTTTGCAGACTTGGATCCTCTGAGGAAATCAATCACATAGGAAACTCCAAAGGATTCCTTCAGGCGAACTACTGCAGAAAGTGCTTTTTGTGCAATCACTGTTCCATCGAATGTTTCATAGTCGGTCAGGCAAACATCGCAGTTACCGCAATTGCCCGAATGCTGCTCACCAAAGTATTCCAGCAGGAACTGACGACGGCATTTTCTGCTTTCACAGTAGCTAACCATCATATTGAGCTTTTCCAGCATGATATTGGACTGCTCGTCATTTCCCTCAATCTCAATAAAACCTCTGAGCTGCATGACATCGCCACGGCTAAAAAATAAAAGCGCCTCAGATTTTAGCCCATCTCTTCCTGCTCGTCCGGTCTCCTGATAGTAGCCCTCAATATTCTTAGGCAAATCCATGTGTACCACAAAACGCACATTAGACTTGTCAATTCCCATTCCGAAGGCTACCGTAGCCACGATGATATCCACCTTATCCTTTAAGAAGGCTTCTTGATTGGCATCGCGGTCTTCTCTGCTCATCCCCGCATGATAGGGCTTTGCATTGAAGCCATAAGAATTCAGAAAATTGGCCAGTGCTTCTGTGGACTTGCGCGACAAGACATAGATAACCCCTGCATTTCCTTTCTGGGTTTCCAAAAAGTCAAGCAGCTTGGTCTTAGAATCATGCTTTGGCGTAATCGTGTATTTTATATTCGCTCGATTAAAACTGGATACAAATGACTTTGGTGTAGTCAGATTCAGACGCTCTAGAATATCGGCTTGGGTTTTTCCATCCGCTGTCGCAGTAAGTGCGATTACCGGTACATTAGGAAAATGTTCTTTAAGCTTTGAGAGTTTTCGATATTCCGGACGAAAATCATGTCCCCACTGTGATATACAGTGTGCCTCATCAATAGCAAACAAGGATATCTTTTCATCCTTCAAAATATTAAGGAAATATTCCTGGTCGGACATCAATCGCTCGGGCGATAGATACAAAAGCTGAAGCTCACCACTTTGTAGCTGACTGAACACAGCAGCTTTTTCGGCATTATCTAAGGTAGAATTAAAGTAGGCAGCTGAAATACCATTAATACGAAGTGCATCAACCTGATCTTTCATTAAAGCAATCAGCGGAGATATCACAATTGCTGTGCCTTCCATAGTAAGTGCGGGAATTTGGTAGCACAGGGATTTACCACCACCAGTTGGCATTAACACAAGCGCATCATTTCCACCTACCACAGTAGATATAATCTCCTCTTGCATCGGCCTGAACGAATCATAACCGAAGTATTTCTTTAAGGTGTCTAGCATATACAGTTGCTTAGCTCATTAGGACATCAAAACATCCACTAATGAGGCATAATTATTTTGAATACTCTTTTTGAAAACAGTATCTCCATCCGAGATTGGTGTTTGAAAATCTGGAATTACCTTTTGAATCACGGAAGCAAACTTCAAAGGAGATGCAGTTCCCAAAACTATGCCGGTTTCCCCTTCTTCCTGAAAGGTTGTCAATCCTTGATACCCCACTGCTCCATGTGGATCAATTGTGTAATCACTATTAGAATAGATTTCCTGAATGATTTCCAGTGTCAATTCATCCGACACAGAAAGTCCTTTAATGTTTTCATTAATGGTCTTCCAGTCATTATTATATAATTTAAGAATTCGGGCAAAATTACTGGGTGCTCCCACATCCATGGCATTGGAATACGTAAGCACTGAAGGCTTTGGTATGTAATCTCCTGATGATAAATACTTTATGAAGGTGTCATTCTTGTTTGTCGAAGCGATAAACTTAGTAATATTAAGCCCTATAATCTTTGCATATAGACCAGCTGTGAGATTACCAAAATTACCTGAAGGAACAGAATAGACAACATTTTCCAAACCCATGTCTTTCAACTGCTTAGAAGCATTGAAATAATAAAGCATCTGTGGCAGAAAACGTGCAACATTGATCGAATTAGCAGAGCTAAGACTCATTTCTTTCTTCAATTGATCGTCTGAAAAGGCCTGTTTTACAAGGCTTTGGCAATCATCAAAGGTTCCTTCCACTTCTATCGCCTGAATATTTCCTCCAAGTGTTGTCATCTGTTTTTCCTGATATTCAGAAACCTTACCTTTTGGAAATAAGATATGTACCTGCACGCCTTCTACATTGAGAAAACCATTGGCAACCGCTGCTCCTGTATCTCCGGAAGTAGCTACCAAAACATGCGACTTTTGATCATCCTGTGCTTTAAAATAGCCCAGTGTTCTGGACATAAATCGCGCACCCACATCCTTGAAAGCCTTTGTAGGTCCGTGAAACAACTCTAAACAATATTTATCCTTGCCAATTTTCACAAGTGGAAAATCAAAGGAAAGTGTTTGATCAAGAATATCAGTCAACACTTTTAGAGGTACATCTGCACCTGTAAACAAATGCATAACCTCCGCAGCTTCCTCAGGACCAAATGTGTTTCTCCCTAAGACATCCCCTTTCAATCGAGGCATTTTAACGGGCACATACAGACCTCTTTCACTGGCCAAACCATTCAAGGCTGCTGTTCTAAAGCCAACTTTTTCCTTTGTATTATTTGTACTAGTATAGATCATTTTTAATTATATAAGCGCCTTCTGTATGTTTTAATGCTTCAATTAAAGAGGTGGATTCTAATCCATTCTCATTAAGAAGATCAACTATGGTTTTACAAATATCATTCGCTGCACTCTCATTTTCTACAAGTGCAAATATCGTAGGTCCCGATCCGGAGATTCCAAAATTCAAAGCACCTTTAGACAATGCGATATCCTTCATTTCATCAAAATGAGGAATTAGGTTTTTCCTTCCAGGTTCTGCTATATGATCTTCCAGACAATTTCTGAAAAGCTCATAGTCCTCTTCATACAAGGCTTTCACAAAGGCCGCCATATTCGCAACCTGTTTTGTAACCGTTTTTATACCCACCTCCTGAGGAACAAGCTTTCGACTTTCTTCGGTCTTCACGACCACATCAGGAAATACGGTAACAGCGAATAAGCCCTCTGGAACTGGAAGAGCCAGAATATCTAGAGGTTCGTAAGACCTCACC
>OMKD01000020.1 GCA_900299495.1 Sphingobacteriales bacterium | reverse complement strand
ATGCTGTCATTATACCGCCGGCACTTCCACCGGTAACATAAAGCATGTCCTCGTGTGCGATGCCTTTCTTGATCAACACATCCACCCCATCCATGACATCCTGATAGTCGTCTCCAGGGTAGTTGTGGTAGAGTAGATTTCCAAATTTTTCTCCATAGCCTGTACTCCCTCTTGGGTTTGGATAGAAGACGATATAGCCTGCTGCTGCATATAATTGAATCTCCGGAGAAAACCTAAAGCCATAATTAGAGATTGGCCCACCATGATTTTCAACCATCATTGGATATTTCTTAGTGGCATCATAGTTTGGCGGATAAGCAATCCAGCCTTGTATTTTTTCTCCATCTACAGTACTGTCATACCATATATCCTCTATACGTGCAAGATTTCTGTGAGGAAGTAAATCTTTATTCAAGTCAGTAAGTTGATGGCTTGTTTCTCCATTGATAAATCTTACTTCTGCAGGATGTTCTGTACTTGTAAAGGTATATGCGATAGCATCATCATTGGAAAGAGAATAGGATCCTCCTCCATAAGGTCTTCCAAAAGCAGTGCCACCAAGGTTCTCTGCGATTATGCTTACTTTCCCTTTCAGGTCAATTTTCGCAATCTTAGTATCTCCGAAATTATCGTAGGTACAATAAAGTGCATCATTGTTTTTCGACCAGTTTAGACTTTGGATTTTACGGTCAAGTTTGAATTTGATTTGCTTTTTATTGCTACCATCTATATCCATGATATTCAATTCATTGATTTGATAGGTTTGCACTTTATCTGTATAGCCTAGGTAGGCGATCTTCTTTCCATCTGAAGAAACGACAGGATTATAATCAGGTCCTTGACGATCAGTTAAGGTAGTATATTGCTGATTCTCCAGATTCAAATGATAGATTTCAGAGTTCACATAATCATATTCCCAGTTCTCATTTCTGTTGGAAGAAAATAGAAGTCCTTTTCCATCTGGGGTCCACTGAGCTGTTCCTCTGTGCATAAAATTTCCATGCGATACCTGTCTGGCTGTTCCGCCCTCAGCAGGTATGATGAAATACTGGCTAAATCCAGGTTCCAGATATCCTCTTCCATCTGCTTCATGTTTGACCCTTGTAGTCACTCTTGGACTTGCTGCCCATTTTGCCCCTTTCGGTTTTTTAGGTGCTTTCACAAGTACAGGATTGGATTTGGCAACCAGCATCGAAAAGGCCAGCTCTGTTCCATCAGGTGACCAGCTCAAACCTGAAGGACTTCTATCCAAACTGGAAATCCTTGCTGTTTTTCCGGAATTTACCCAGTAGATATGAATTTCAGAACCTTGTTTTGATCCAGTTATATAGGCAATTCGATCACCACTGGGCGACCAGCGTGGGCTGTAAGAAGATTGATCATTAGCAAGTAACTTTTGGTGATTGGTCCCATCTGTATTCACCATCCATAGCTGACCTACTTTTTGGTCATTCATGATATCCATGCTGTATCTAATGTAGACAACTTTAGATGCGTCTGGTGCTATTTGTGGATCAACAGCATATTCTAATTCAAAAACATCGAGTTCCTGAAAATTGCTTTTATTATTTTGTCCATAGGATAAACCTGAAATAAATAACAAGATCAGGCTTATTCGAATCGAATTAAAGGTCATAACTAGCGAATTTTTATGTTAATATACAAGCTACTTCTTAGAGTACTGGTATGGCTTTACGGTTATCATCTATTGCTACAAAGGTAAATACACCACTGATTGCCTTTTCCCTTTGATCAGCATACATTTCTTCAAGAAAGATGTCTACCTGTACTTCCAGTGAGGTAGTACCTATTTTTGACACCTTCGCAACGAGCTCAATTATTGTTCCCGATGGTATAGCTTTACTGAAATTGACTTTATCTGAAGAGATGGTGACTACTCTTTTTCTGGTAAAGCGCGTAGCTGAGATAAATGCTACTTCATCCATGAATTTTAATGCGGTACCTCCAAAGAGTGTATCGTAGTGATTGGTCGTGTTTGGAAAAACAGCTTTGAATATAGATGTTCTGGATGCTTCCATTCTTTCTGCCAGCGTCATGATCGTGGTGTTTTTTAGTTCTTAGAGGAAATGTAGTATTGCCAACAAAGACGAAATGAACTTATTTGTTATTTTTTAATATATTAAGAAACATTTCGCATTACCCAATAAATATAGTATGAAACAAATAACACATTTCCTTTATACTTCGTTTTTGTTCATTTTTTTCATCTCCAATGTTTCAGCCCAGTCTTCCTTAAGTTCAATAAAGGTTGACTATAATTTGATCAACAGTAGCTGTGCTTCTGCTTTGGACGGCACCTTACAAATAACAACTATTACTGGAGGTAATGCACCTTACGAAATATTTTTAAATGGGCAGTTGATCGGTTCGGATGTACTTACATTGAGTGGACTTTCTGCTGGAGATTATTTGTTAAGTGTTTATGATAGTACGAATGATCTTGTGGAATTGGATATTGAGGTAGGTTTTGATGATGACTTAGATTACTT
>OMKD01000019.1 GCA_900299495.1 Sphingobacteriales bacterium | reverse complement strand
ATGATTCCATTCATTATGATTAAGATAATTAGTAGTTAGTGTACTTCCATCATCTAAGGTTTCACTAATCGAAAAATCATATCCAAGCCATTGATCATTACCTTTTGCTGTTTCATGAGAAGTAACCTCATCATCCCATTCGATATCGCCATTTTCCCTAAGTACCCAATCCTCACCACTCATACCATCTGGATCAACCAACCTAATAGGGTTATTCCATACATAGTTATATATCTCACCAGTCGATTCCGCCAGCGGATCAACAGCATTCCATCGCCCAATACTCGCATCATACCATCTCGCACCATAAAAATGCAGATCTAATCCAAGATCTCCTTCGAGTTCTTTTCCATTATAAAGATAGTCATTTTCTTTGGTAGAGCCATATAAGTAGGATGGATCATCCACACGCATACCGAAGCTGTAATAGAAATTTCGCTGAGCTACTTCATTGGATGCCTCATCATCAATCTCTTGTATAAATCCATCGTTATCTTTATCTCCGAACACGACTACAGTATTCCCTAGGTGATCTTTAATAAAGTATTCTGTATCTGTACTTGGATTTTTCTCACTGTCAGACACCAATATACGACCATGTGGGACACTTATAAACTGTAAATCGTCGTTCTTGTATTCGAAGCCATTGATATACTTCCTCGTTCCTGACTGATTTCCATTTTCATCATTTGTATCTGTAACACTTTTCTTGATCTTCTCACCAGAATAGGTATAAGTAAAGCTTATAGTTCCTTCATCTCCCATATCTACAGTTGCAGGAAGATTCAACAAATTATAGGTCATATTTGACATTCCCTTACCTGCATCACTAGTCATATTACCATTGGCATCATAACCATATTCTGTTTGAGGAGATTTGAAACCTTCACCTGCACCAATTGGATTAGAATTGAATGTTAGATCCTCAATTCCTATCAACTTAGAAGTAAAACCACTTCCCTGACCTGCTGGTTCATACTCATAAACCAGGTCATCGATTGCTCCATATTTATAATCAGTTGCCTCTGGCATATATCCTCTTCGCTTGAGCGTTTGAATATTTCCTGCATCATCATAAGAATATGATGTAGAAAAGGCATCTTGATTGAGATGTGGATTATAAATCTTGTTGAAAACATCCGTAAGCCTATGATCTGCATCATACTTATAATGATTAGTCACTAAGCCAGATATACAAGATCCAAAATAATCAATCTTATTGATATCCAATCCATCATAGGTAATCTCTTCGAAGAACAGATCTTCTTTAAGTTCAACCATTCGCTCGCCTGTCTCAGGATCCTCTGTTACCACTGCATACATATCAAAACAACACTCTTGTAATAATTGAACCTGACACGTTTCTCCAAAAGAAAATATAAACTCGCTTATATCGGTTTTCATTGCGGAGATATGTGCACGTTTATAGGTTCCTGCCATCAACTCTTCATAATCAATGTAAACAGTACCTAATTTATTCGATTCTGCTATCTTTTGATTTACCCATTCCATAATCTGAGCTACATTCTCTGCAAATGGAATTGGAGAAGGATCTGCATTATCCGGATAATAATAAATATCACCATCAATGTCTATCGATGTAAAATTCGCACAGCTTTCAAAATCAAAATTTTCATCATCACTTGAATGCCATGATAATTGACATACATTCACTGTTTGCAAGCAGGATAAATCTTCCTCTTCATTTATCCTTATCAACTTACCTGCTGCATCGTAGGAATAATTAACTTCTTGAAGATACTCTCCATCACCATAAGCTCCTAACTGTACATAATCCATTAAATCCGATGCATTGTAATTGGAAACTGTCTTCGACTTCAAGTTTTCCCCGAAAAAACTAAATTGCTGAATTGGCCTACGCGCATGATCAAATATTTGTTTTGAATCAAACGTGTAACTTTGATTAGCTGGTCCTGTTATTATTTGTTGCTGAACTGAAGATGAACCATCGCCATTAAGCGGAGTCAAAATCGTGTTTGTTGATCCAAAAGTAACCCCATCATATTCTGTTAATATTTCCTCTACTCGACCTCTTGCATCAAAGGTATAGTCCATTTTCCTAAAGCCTACTTTGGCATCACCTTCTAGAATACCTTCACGAGTAGATTTAAGGAAAGTTGTACTTCCTCCATCATCATAATCATAGGTGTTTTCTAATAACAATAATTCCTCTGGAAATCCATATCCCCCTGTAGACGATTCAAAAGCATCCATAGGGTACAAAGTAGTATTGAAATTACTAGTTGAGAATGCGCCTGTATAAATTCCAGATTTTTTTAAATTAAAATTGGAATCATAGTAAGATACCACTTTATTCCCTTTGGCATCTTCGGTAGCTACCAATTGTCCCGCAATATTATAATAATATTTTTCTGATCCTTTATGTGGTATTGTTTTAGTATTTAACATACCAAATATATTGTGATAACCATAACTATAAACTTCTCCAATTGGATTTATAATAGAAGCAGGTCTCAGATATAGATCATAAGTATATCGGGTTTCATTTTTCTCACCAGATACAGTTCTTAAAGTATTTCCAAATGCATCCGTATAAACTTCTGATACATGATCATTTGGATCAGTTGTCCAAACTGAAACAAGTTCTTTATCTTGAGCACCTCCTCTATATGAATAACTTGTTGTATTTCCAACTGCATCAGTCTGTTCAATAAGTCTACCTAGTAAGGAATTGTCATAGATATTGATTGTTGTTCCTGTAGAGATATTTTCTACAGTTGCTTGGCGAAACATTTTATCATAAACATAAGAATTGATCACATCTTCTTGTCCATTTCCAAGACGAATTTCTGTTAATAGATTACCCCAGCCATCATAATTCATCTTTTGTCCAACAGTTATTGTTTCTTCTTGCTGAGAATTAGAAAGCTCATCATACTCATAAACATTAAAGGTAGACTCTGTTTTTGTTACTAGTGGATTATCCTGGTATTCGTTAGTAGTTGTAATTAACACCGTACTTTCTCCTAATCGAACCTCCTCCGTTTTAGGTCTCCATAAGTGGTCTGT
>OMKD01000018.1 GCA_900299495.1 Sphingobacteriales bacterium | reverse complement strand
TTCCAGCTAGAAAAACGAAAACTGGTGCACAAAAATGAGTAATCCAACGAGTCAGATATAACCCTGTCGAAATATCAGGTTGAGCCATTGGATCTTGAACACCTGCAATCATGAATAAATCTCTTACATGATCGATTGCCATAATTAGCATAACTAAACCTCTTAGCATATCAATATTTTCTAATCGATATGAACGAGTATTTAATACTTTCTTCGAGTTAAATATTTCCATAGAGTTAATCGTGAAGGATAACGGTCGCGTGTAAGCGCCTTAAATTTATTTTTTTAATATAATAAATAAAGCATAAAATCCTAGCTAACTTCCTACTTTTCAGGCTATACTCCTGATTTTTTTGTTGATTCTTGAAAATTGATTATTTATTTATGGCAGCTTATACATTATTTCCTTTCGTATATTAATTTATTTCTTCACTTAGTTTAATATTTTTTCTAGCAATCGATTCATTTCATTACGCTCATCTTCTTTTCACTTATCTTTTTTTACTAGTCAATCCCACAGATTGACAGCTTCTAATCTTACTTTAGGGGGCAGCTTTTAACGCTTCTCTCCTCTTTATATATGGATGACAACGGTCCCTGTATGGTGGCATAGCATCCCCTAGGGTGCTATGCACTATGCACATTAGTAGTGTGCCGTTTTTATTTCTTTAAATATTGTATTGTTAATACTGTCCCATTCATTTTTTAGGATGCTATAATATGCTGTATCTCTTCTGTACCCATCTAGCATTAATGTATGGCTTCTTAATATTCCTTCAAATGTTCCACCAATTTTTTCAATTGCTTTTTTTGACTGATTATTTCTATTATCAGTTTTAAATTCAACTCGTTGCATAATTAACTTTTCAAAAGCGTGTGATAACATAAGGTGTTTACAGTATTTGTTTAATCCTGTTCCTTGTGATTCTTTATCAATCCAGGTCCACCCAATTTCTAGTCTCTTATCTTTTGTTGAGATGTTTCCGAAACTAGTACTACCTACAAATCGATTATTTAGTTTGTCAAAAATTGCAAAAGGATAGCGTTGTTCATCGATTCTTGACGAGATAGCATTGCTAATATTTTCTTCTAGCAATTCTCGCGTTCCAAATGGAGCAGGGGAATACTGCAATAAATCTGGATGTTTAATTGCAATTGGAAGTAGTTCATCAAAATGATTTTTTCCCAGAGGTTCAAGACGAACTCTATCGTTTTCTAAAACAATATTTTCAATAAAATTCATATCTCTTCTAGTATTGATTTTCCTTTTGATTTATCTCCAGATGTCCATTGCCAATCTTCATGTAAACGAATTTTACCGTCAGGCAAAATCTCTGGAATAGATTTACACAATCCGGTCATTATATGTCCCTCAATATTTATCTGATGATAATTCATATCAATACAACCTGACTGATCAACTTTACCGATTAGATGTCCTGTAATAATATGCTCACCATTGTAAGAGCAAGTCAGAATATTACCCTTTTGTAGATAATGAAAAATCATTTCCGCAGAAACTTCTCCATTATCGGAATTGGATACAGGTTTGAATTTTCGATTGTTATAATTTATCTTCATGTCTATGGTACACAACGTATTGGCTGTATCGGGAGTCGTAACGAAGGAGCGATTCCCTGATCACAGTATGTTATACTTCGTTACTTTCTAATTTCTACATTTATTACTTTACCTGAATTAAAGAATACGTCTAGTATTTCGATATCAGCATTTCGCCATCCTGGTTTGACTTTAGTATAATACATCCAACTATCATTTTCCATCGAGAACTGTTTACAATCGTCTGTTAAGAGATTTAATACTTCTTCTTTTGTTTTTCCAATTAAGATTCCTGACTTTATTAGGTTGTCCGTCATTCGATATCTTTCTTGTGGATATTCAGCCCATTCCTTTTTGTTGAATTGCTTACTGCCATATTTCCCTTTAAAGAATGCTAGAGCTATTATGGTAAGTACTATAAAATAAATTCTTTTATTCATTATTCTGGTTTAACGAATGATTATATGTGTTGTACAAGTCATTTCGATGACCTTTGTTTAAAGTCACAACATTTAGTTATCGTCCGTTATGAATTCGCCGAAGGTGTTTTCAAAACTTGTATGATCATCATATATAATGTTATAGGGCGTTTTCATTTTTTTTTGATTAATTCTAACAATTCCATTATTCACTATGTCATACACTTTTAAGCTTCATCTTTACCTTTATAATTCCTTTTTGATTTATATAATTTATATATTATTTCAAACAGAGCTCCAAATATACCTCCGGATATTCCTGCTAGAATTAAGCTAGTAATATTTATCCCATCTCCGAGTCCATTTGGAAATATGATTTTAGAAACTATAGATTTATAGAGAATATATCCTACTATGGCACCAAAAATTACTGCTCGACTTGGACTTTTTTTCTGACTCATTACTATTTGATTTTAATATTTGTGATTTTTTCTAAATTATGTTTGTGCTTAATGAAATCATTTGAAGTCGCCTGTTTGAATTTCTAATTTCTGAATACTTAATTGCTTTTTCCGTTTCAATAGTTCGTGTCATTAAAAATTTGCAAATATGGCCTTTAGGTTGACAGTAAAATATTTTCTCAGTTTAGATTTTAGAGAATTTAATTGGTCTTGACTTCTTCAATTCCTTTAGTTCAGCAATCGTTATGGGGCTGGTTAATGCCATATAAC
>OMKD01000017.1 GCA_900299495.1 Sphingobacteriales bacterium | reverse complement strand
TTGAATTTGTATTCAAGATGTTTGCAGAAGGTTATGCTTCTTTACCTAGTGGTGGTATTCAGGAAGTTGCACTTCAACTTAAATCAAATTTGACCAAAACAACTTTTATGCTTGGTCAAAAGGTGACTTCAATAGGAGAGGAGCGCGTAGTTCTTTCTAATGGGGAGGAATTGGATTTTGATAAACTAGTACTTGCTTCTTATCGACAGGATGATCCTTCGGAGCAACAAAAGTGGAATGCCTGCTTCAATTTCTACTTCGAAACGGAGGATATAAAATTACATCCTGCTTTAATTGGATTAAATGCTAACGGCAAAGGCTATATCAATAATTTCTCCTTTATTCAAAATGATTCTGGTAAAAGTGGTATTTCGGTAACTGTCGTGAAAGCATTTGAAGGTAGTCCGGAAGCACTTGCTGCTACCCTCGAGGAAGAATTATGGACCATATATGGAATCAATGCAAAGCGTTTAATCCAGTATTATCAAATCCCTTATGCATTGCCTAAGCATGAGACCTGTACGTATGAAGTTGATGAGGAATCTATGGTCTTGTCGCCCAAAAAGATTGTCTGTGGCGATGCCTTATCTAATAGTTCACTCAATGCAGCTATGCTCAGTGGTGCCAAAGCCGCTTCCTTAATTTAAGTGTAGCTTGCTATTTTGTTTAGGGAATAACTAATTATCTTTGTCCCAAACATTATGGCAGTACGTACATGACAAACTTAGAAAAGCTAATATTCAATTTAGAAGAAAGTCTGCGCAAGGATACCTTTGTTCGGCTTACCTTAAGTAAACCAAAGGACGCTGCGTCGGATTTGAAGAAGCTTATTGTAAAGTTCATTTATATAAAGGACGAGCCGTATCTGTCTTTTACACTTCGTCATACTAGAAAGGATATAACAAAAAATTATGCACTGCAAAAAGGAATAGCGCTAATAGATAATTATTTACAATCTGCTTTTTTTAACGCAAACTTAATGAGCACCGAAGCAGACTGGGCTTTGGAATCTTTACCTTCGGGCAAGGTAAAGCTTATACAGAAGAAAGCGTCTGTACAGCAATTGCCTAAACGTAGGCATGATAAGGTAAAGCCTACTCATTTCGCATCTCAGCAGTTTCTTGTCGAATTGGGTGTCTTGGATGCTAAGGGGCGTGTACAAAAAGATAAGGGAGATAAGTTTAAACAGATTAATAAGTTTGTTGAAATCGTTGGTGCGCATATTGCTAAAACTGATTTGCCAAAGTCTGAAAAGATTCGAATCCATGATATGGGAGCAGGAAAAGGGTATTTAACCTTTGCGCTTTATGACCATTTGGCAAACAAGGAGGGGATGCCTGTGGAGACTACTGGTGTAGAACTTAGGCCTGAATTAGTTCAGTTGTGTAATAAGATTGCTGATAAACTTGATTTTAAAGGACTGGATTTCGGAGAAGGGTTTATTAGTAATTATGAGTTGATCCATACTGATGTGCTGATTGCCTTACATGCCTGTGATACGGCAACGGATGATGCCATTTATAAAGGGATACAGGCAAATGCTGAGTTGATTATATGTTCGCCTTGTTGTCATAAGCAGGTTCGAAAAGCAATGAAGGTGCAAGCGCCACATGCCGATATTCTGGGACATGGTATCCTTATGGAAAGGCAAGCGGAGATTGTTACAGATACCTTACGTGCTTTATTGATGGAAGCTCATGGGTATAAGACAAAGATTTTTGAATTTGTCTCTACCGAGCATTCTGGAAAGAATCTGATGATTGTTGGACAAAAGCGAAAAGGTGTTTCCAGAAATAATGAAAGCCTGGATGCATATCACAGGCTTAAACAGGAATTTGGTGTCGAAAAGCATTATCTAGAAGAATTGCTTTTTACCAATTAAATGAATTTGAAGGTTTGTTTAGTAAATATGCTAAACTTTAGATAGTGCCGAGTTTTTACACTCGGCACGTTTTGTTTAGTCAATTAGCTATTTAAGCTAAACACGATTTAGTCGATCATAATGCTCGTAGAGCCTACGAAATCAACTGATTCTAAAGTAAGTATATAGTATCCTCCTCTAAGGTCCCCAACATTGATTGAGTTGCTCATTGGATTGTCGATTCTTTTAACTATTTGACCTAGGTTGTTTGAGATCGTAAGTCTGTTGATCTTACCAGTTTCCATTCCATCGATATTGATATAATCAGATGCTGGGTTTGGATAGATTGAAATTCCTAGATCTTTTAGGTTAGTAGTACTTGTCGGAGGTAGTAGTACAACATCAATAACGTGTACAATACCATTGTCTGTCTCAATGTCAGCTGCAGTTACCTGCGCATCGTTGATAAAGATATTTCCCCCATCAAAAGTTACGTTTACATCTGCTCCGTTCAATGTAGGCACAGGTCCTTCTGTTAGATCTGTAGATAATACTGAGCCAGATACAACGTGGTATAGTAAAATGTCAGCCAATGCTCCTGTTGGATCCAGTAATAGATCATCTACTACTGTGCCAAGTGCTGCAAATGCTGCATCTGTTGGTGCGAATACGGTGAATGGTCCTTCTGCAGTTAAGTCATCTGCAAGTTCAGCTGCAACTACTGCTGCTTCAAGAATAGTGTGATCCGGGCTGTTGAT
>OMKD01000016.1 GCA_900299495.1 Sphingobacteriales bacterium | reverse complement strand
TATTGGTGTCGGAGATAGCATTTTGATCGATGCTCAGGTGAATACAAATATTGACAATATTGAATCTATTAGTTGGACACCTTCTTATCTGTTTGATTGCGATACCTGTCTGACTGTTTATGCATATCCTGAGTTTACCACAAGCATTAGTTTAGAAGTAGAGGCAGGGGGCTGTAGTACTTTGGAGAATTTACAACTTCTTGTGCGTAAAGACTACGATATTTTTGTTCCTAATGCGGTTTCTGCAAATGATGATGGATTAAATGATATCTTTTTCATTCAGGGAAGTGATAAGGTAGAGCAGATAACGGATTTCGAAATATTTGATCGATGGGGAAGTTTGCTTTATCAGCATTCAGGGTTTTTGCCAAATAATGAGCAGGATGGATGGGATGGTAAGTTGAATGGAAAGGATGTAAATCCGGGGGTTTATGTATACAAATTTAATGTGAAATTTATTGACGGTAAGGTGAAGCAGTACAAAGGAAGCTTCTCTCTTGTCCGCTAAAGAATAATTGTAGGTGTTAAGTATTTTGACTCCTGGGGTTTTCCTCAGGGGTCTTTTTTATTGTTAATTATTTATTAATAGAGAATATAATTTTTTACTTTGCACAGGTTTATAGAATAAACCCCCTGGTATATTAGAATAACTGAAATATTATGAGCTACACCAATCTCATGAGATGCTTGCTAAGCATTTCCGTTCTCCTTTTGTGTAATAATTTAAGTGCACAAGATCCTTGTGAGTGTACAAACTGTCCTGTCGATATTTATGACTTTGATTCCTTTGAGGCAATTCTTGATGTCCAAACTACTGGTCCTAATGATTTGGGTTCCTGTCCCTTAGAAAAAGTGTGTTTTACAATAGATCATACTTATGTAGGAGATTTGTTTGTTACGTTAAGGTCTCCAGGAGGACTTGAGTATTTTGTGATGGCTGATGTTGGAAATGAGGTAGGTGAATGTGGTAATAATAGTGCCAATATAGATGTTTGTATCGAATTAGGAACCGGAAATCCTCTAACTAATAATACTGAGTATGCATGTAATGGTGGTGCTGGAGCCTGTTTAATTGGTGATTGGACAGTACCTTGCGGAGGAGTAAGTAGCTCTCAGACAAATGCCGTACAGGCTCCTGGCTGTGATCTTAATGCATTCAATGTTTCTGGACAGCCTGTGAATGGTGATTGGGTGCTTACGGTAACGGATATTTGTGAGTGGGATTCTGGGCAATTGGTAACTTGGAGCTTGGATTTTGCATGTGGACCTTTGGATTGTTTTACTTGTGTTGCAAATGGCGGTGCTTTGACTCAACCTGATGTAGTGGGCTGTCGATTAGATCCTGCCTTAATACAATTTCCTTTCCCAACCTATGCTAATCCATTGGATATACCAAATCCGGCTGACTATAGCTATGATTTTGTAGTTGTTGATGATAGTAATGGAGAAATAATTGCCATAAATAGTACTGTAAATCTAACAACTGCGGATCCTGGTACATATACGGTTTGCGGTCTTTCCTATTATTCAAATCATGTCGGTGATGTGATGAGCTTTATCGGTCAGTCCTATATTTCATTGCTAGTAGATTTAGGTTCTGGGGAACCAAGCTTTTGTGGAGATCTGTCTGACAATTGCTATACCGTTACGGTACTTCAGGATTCTCCTGAAACTGATGTTTCTGAAGAATTATGTTTAGGAGATTGTTATGAAATAGGTCCATATATTTATTGTAGCCCTGGTTTTTATACCATTCCTCTCGTGAATCAAAATGGATGCGATAGTATAATAAATTTAGAATTAATTGGTATTCAGGGTGTTTTTGTATCTATCGAGGAATATGTATGTGAAGGGGATTCATTCCAGTTAGGTGATTTGGTCTTGCCTCCTGGAGATACAATAATCTTTGATACAGGATTTAATGGATGTGATAGTACTACTTCTATAATAGTAATTGAAGTAGAAGTTGATTCAGAGATTTTTCCTCTGATTCCTGGTCAGGATAGTATAAGCTGTGAAAATCCAATGGTTTTGGTTCAAGGGACAGGAACCGATGGCAGTGATTTTGAATGGTATGATTCTGATGGAGTATTTGCTGGAGCAGGAGAGTTTTTAAATGTCACGGAAGCTGGTTGTTATGATCTTATAGCATACTTTGATTCAAATGGTATTACTTGTTCGGATACTTCAAGTGTTTGTATTGGCGAGATCATTCCTGAAATAACAAATCCTATACTTCAAGGGGATACCTTGCTTTGTATCGGTGATACTATAGTGTATGAAATTACAAATGTAGATTCGGAATATATCGATTATCATTGGAACTTGCCAACGGATGTAATTATTCTACAGGGTGGAGAAGGATTCCCATCTGTTCAGATTGTTTGGAATTCAATATTCACAGGCGATATATGTGTTCAAGCTGAAACGAGTTGTGGCTTATCCGAAGCTGCCTGTTTGGGAATTAATTTTGAGTTTGAATTAGATCCTCCATCAATAAGTGGAAATACCTTGGTTTGTTTGGGCGATACCGTTACTTATAACGCTTCAGTTACTGATTCAAACGAATTTTATTGGAGTATAAATGGAGGTATAATTTTATCAGGGCAGTATTCTGATGAGATTGAAGTCTTATGGAGTATAGATGGCGGTTCACTTTGTGCAAGTGGGATCTCTTACTGTGGTACGGGTCCTGAAAGTTGTGTAGATGTGGCAAGCAATTTTATTCCTTCTTTGGCAGAGTTGTCTGGACCGGATACGGTTTGTGCTGGAGCTACTGTAATGTATACCGTTGAGATAGATGATAATACCGATA
>OMKD01000015.1 GCA_900299495.1 Sphingobacteriales bacterium | reverse complement strand
CAAGTTGTCCTGGCAAATGCTGTTTACTTCAGGAGCAATATTATATACTTCAGCATCGCATCTCCATTCATCAGTTGTCTGCAGTACATCTTCTGGACAAACGATCTCTGGTACATTCCAATAATCATTTACGATTACTTTTACCTGACAGGTATCTCTGTTGTCAGATTCGTCAATTGCTTCCCAGTACATGATCGTAGTTCCCACAGGGAAACGGTCTCCCGTTGTAAGACCGGTGTTGTCAATTTGAGTAACGGTAGGTACATCACAATTATCCTCTGCCAATGGAAGGGCAAAGTTAACGTATGCATCACAGTGATCTGTTTCAGAATTCTCTACAACTGGCGGGTAAGGACAGTTGATGAATTTAGGCGGTAAGTTATCTTCTACGGTAACTGTAAATTGACAATCAATAAAGTTACCTACAGCATCTGCAGCATAGTAGAATACTGTTGAAACTCCTTTTTGGAAATTATGAGAAGCCTCAAATAGAGAAGGATCAATATTCGTCGAACCATCATCTTCGATATTCACTAAAGGTCCAAGGTCAAATGGTCCTTCAACGGTACCATCTGCATTTTCTATGTAGTAATTATATTGTCTGATAAAACAGTTGTCATATAACAGTCCATTAAGGATGTCTGGGTGTAGCCACTCTTCAAAATTCGTACAAACATATTCGTCTGTGTAAATTACTCCAATATTATCCGGACATGTAATGGTCGGTGCTTCTGTTACGTCATCATTATCACATGATCCTGAACGGAATATTTCACAGCCTCTTGCATCAACAACAGTGATAGACCAAACAGGTTGAGTGTAATCTACTCGAATTGTACCAAGGTCTTCCTGGAAATCATTTATGTTATGACCATTTTCCGCTGAGAATGTATATGTTCCAGTTGCGTCAGTTACATTGAATCCTGTGTCATTAAGGTCAAGTGTAGCTCCTGAGTATTGTAATGTGTATGGCTCTAAACCGCCTTCTACAACGCCCAAATCTACATAGCGGTGCGTGAAATCACCACACTCACATTCCGGAGTATCCATTACAAGAGGTTGACGCAATTCAAAGGTCTCGTGTACGATAGCATGACATCCTTCAATCAATACTCCTGGTTGGTCTGTTTTACCATCAATTAGCATTATATAACTGATTGTAACATAACCTGAACCTGTTCCAGGCGTATAAACTCCTGTGAATGGATCAATATATCCAAAATCACCAGGGTCATTTGGTCCCGTTCCTTGTACTGGTGGTAAACCATCAGCTGGAATAAATGATGAGATACCAAATACACCCATTACTCCACCCCCTAGAGCGGAAACATCATTGTGATTAAGATTAACATTACTGTTTTGAGGAGTAATTGAAAGGTAATTTGTAAAGTCAAATTGTTCTGGGTTATTTGCTTCCAAACAGATTTCTGGAAGATCCATATTCAAAACAAACTCTTCGAAGTATCCCTTGATTTCAATAGTGGCAATACAAGTACTGCTATTTCCATATTCATCATCCACTTTAAGTGTTACAAAGTTGAATCCTTTTTGGAAACAATCCATTGTAATCTGAGCTGAAAAATCTATACCATTTGTTGTGATAGAATAATCTAGGTTATTCGAAGCTGTACAATTATCAGAAGATCCACCATCTAATTCCAATGCTGTGATAATAACATTACCTGTATTATCAACTTGCTTTTGAATAGTTTTACATTCAGCAATTGGTCGTTGTTCATCAACAATAGTTACTGTGAAACTATCAGTTAAAGTTTCTGTCTGCATTGTTTCAGTAACATACAGCATCTCGTATTTTACTTTGGTAGTTCCAAGCGGGAAGGTATTTCCACTGATATCATCAGAACCTGTGATACTCAAAGCTCCTGAAGTAGAATATGTAAGAGATGTGTTACATCCGAGGCCACTTAATGGGGTTAATCCCATAACTACTGCTTCACATGCATCTGCATCTGCAGGAATAACAACATCGTTAGGTACATCCAGTTCTGGATCACCTTCGTCAATAACTACGTTGATAATACATTGTGTTGTCTTTTTATTACAGCCTGTTGCTTCATAAACTGCAGTGTATTCTCCTACAGGTTTTTCGTCACCAGGCGCGATTTCACTCAAAGCTGTGATATATCGAACCCCTTGCGAGTTACTATCGTCCGTTTTGAAATCGAGAACATTCAGATCACAACCGTCTCGTGCAATAGGAATAGACCAATTTGCCTCGATATCACATGAGTTGTCAACAGAGAAAATGTAAGAGGTTTCAGGACAATTTACAAAGACTGGAACCTCATCATTAATGACCTTTATAATTTTAGTTTCTTCACTTGAGAAGGCAACTTCCAAGCCACAATCACCTGCCTCTAATATACTTTCCAGGGTTGGTCCAATAATTGGAATTGCTCCAATTGGAAGTTTTTCAATTAAGTCTATACCTTCTGGAGTTACTTCTCCACAAACGTCAGCAGGAGTATTTGGCCAACCTGATACCATACGTACTGTAATATCACCGGTGCCATCTATTCTATTCGGAATAGTATTAGTTTCATTTATTGGATATTTACCTGCTTCACCATCTTCAACTACAAAATCAAAAGCTCCGTCTCCATCGGTATCTGCAACAAGGTAAACACCTCCCCCGTCACCACCAGCTATTTGCGAAATTACATCAAATACAAATTCTGAAATGGTCTTATCACAACCAAGAGCATCGTAAAGTGCGCCAAATGGTCGGAAGTCTGGTAGTGGGCTTGGTAGGCAAATACAGAAATTAAAGACTGAACATATCGTTCCTATACCAGGAAAATCTTTAATTTTTTTTCCGCCTCCAGACGGTGGCGAAAATCCAAGAAATTCAGATTGATATTGTACATCGAAGCCTTCGTCATTACAACCTATAAGTCCAGTGCTTGGATTTACAGACGATGAAAGTACTTTTGGCCCTTCGAATTCAAAGTATTGACATGCAAAAACCAAGGCTGGTGATGGTTCAATGTCACATACTTCAGCGATTGGTGCTTCACAATTTGAATCACAATCTAGACCATCATTGTAGACAGTGAAACTTTCACAGAGTTCCTCTTCACAGGTGCCATTCTCAGAAAATGAATTACAACTAATATTATAAGCTTCATTCACAGTCAAGCAAATGATATATTCAACTGCTTCTGCTGGTCCAGGAGCCGCAATATTATAGCTTAAATTTCCAGAATCGGTGTGTACAGAAGTCCCGTTTTTGAATACTTCCCAATTACTTGAACCTGTGTTTGCAGCATTAGCTGTTACTGTTTGTGCATCAGTCGTACAACCAGATTCAATTCCATTTAAATTTAATGCATCTATTACAGGTTCCAGTACGATAATTACATCTATAATATCTGAACTGATCACTGCACAGTTTAGAGGATCATCAACAGTGTACTCAAACCTGTAGCAACCAGATTGAGTATATTCATATTTGGCATTTCCATCAGGGTTTAGAATAGTATTATCGGCTCCTGGAGGTCCTGACACATAAGTGAAAGTTCCATCTATTGTTGCATCTGCATGCAATAGATTTTTTAGAGCAATGTCTCCACCGATCGCTTCACAATCAAAAATGGCATTATCCTGTAGTTTCGCCGAAGGAGGGCTAACGACCTCAAGTACAATGTTTTTTACATAGTTTAAACCATTTGAACATGGATAAGTAAATGTTACTTCATAAAATCCAGGAATTAGATTTTGTGGATTAAAGCTTGCTGTATTGTCTCCATTATTTGTAAGTGTAGAGGCTGGTACCGTAAATCCATTAATACTGGTACTTACCGAAAAACTTCCAACTGGCTTTAAACACAGATTTGTTCCAAAAGCATCAACAACGTTATCTGTTGATATGTTGAATGCGGATTCTGAAGAACAGACAACCCCGTTATTGTTAAGGTTTGAATTGTC
Source organism: Sphingobacteriales bacterium (assembly GCA_900299495.1). Classification (GTDB taxonomy): domain Bacteria; phylum Bacteroidota; class Bacteroidia; order Chitinophagales; family Saprospiraceae; genus AM-2324. Next base: position 888 of record OMKD01000015.1, on the reverse strand, counting down.
TAATACCAAATCTAAGTTTGATAAACAAGCCTCTTCAGGGTTGATATTTATCAATACGACCTCAACGTCTATATCACCATTATTGCGAAGCTCTACAATTACCGTCTCATTACAATTCCAATTGGCTAAATCAACATTGTTTAGCGTAGTTGAATTTGTGCCATTTGAGTTGGTTGTGGGAGGAAGAATATTTTTTTGCCTTAGGGGAGGCCCACCACATGTTTCTCTAATGATAACACGAATGTGTCTATCATCCGTATTATTGCTGTTATCACTGTTGTATGTTAATTCTAAGTTTAATGATCCACCATCTTTGTAAACAGGAACTTCAAAAAATATAGAATTGCCAACAGCAATGTTATCAAATGAACCATCTTCACCTGCTGCAAGTGCACAATTAGCATTTTGACCAAATGAGACCGTTTTAAATGATAGAAAAAATAAACAGAGTAAGAATGTGGATACTACACTATTCTTAACTCTTGAACGAAACTTACTAGAAAGTAAGCGCTCAACCCGAGTAGAATTTCCTATATCAGGAGGAAATTCATAAGTGGGGATTTTTTTCATGATAAAAAATTTAAGATGTTAAATAGCAAAAAAAAAAGCCTACCTAATCCTAGGCAGACATATGTTTTAAAATCTCAAGGCAATGCATGAAAAAAATACTATTGAAAGGAATTTTTCCTTTGAATCTTGTAACAAGCAGAAGCAAAACATGAGATTGTGGTTTGTTAAACAGTTAGCTTATAACAAGATATGAAATTTATTATATAATCAAAAAATACTAATTTATAGATGCTTGTAATTACAAATTTTAAAGGCCTTCTTTCGTGAATAAAAGCTTCTGTTTTAAACTATCCTGATTCATTTTGATGTTAAGTGAAT
>OMKD01000014.1 GCA_900299495.1 Sphingobacteriales bacterium | reverse complement strand
GAACATTCTGGAAAGCTGTAGACGATAATAAATGGGAAAGCAGCCCAGATTTCTGTTTTTACCTTGATCCCATTGAAGAACTTAAGGGGAAATCTATGGGGATTTATGGATTTGGACAAATTGGACAACAAGTCGCTAAGCTCGCATTGGCATTTGGTATGCAGGTAAAGGCTATCAATAAATATCCTGAACGAATTCAAATGCAAGGAGTTGAGTTCGTAAATGAAGACGAATTGATTAAACAATCTGAAATTCTAAGCTTGCATATACCCTTAAGTCCAGCATCAGAAGAAATGGTAAACAACCAATTTTTAAACAAGATGCCTTCGAATGCTATTCTAGTAAATACAGGAAGAGGAGGACTGATCCATGAAAAAGACCTTGCAGATCAACTAAACGCAAATAAATTAAGGGCAGCATTTCTGGACGTTTTAAGTACAGAACCACCACTTTCCTCTAATCCACTTTTAAAGGCAAAAAACTGCTTTATAACACCCCACGTTGCCTGGGCCTCTGTAGAATCTCGTAAAAGACTTATGCAAGGGTTAGCGAATAATATTCAAGCCTTTATAGCAGAACAACGTCTTAACAGACTGGACCTCTGACCATACGCATACGATTTTCCCCACATTCCTGTCTCCTCAGCGTTGAATATGGCCTTAATTATTCCAAAAAAAGTGTAAAAACTTTATATTTGCGAAGTTTCACATATTCCAAAAAATATGGTAAACTACTTAACCAATCGGCAATCTATTGATTGTCAGAAGGTTAAAACGTTTAATTTAATTTTTTTTTAACGCTTTTTCATTAATTAAAATTTTTCACAATGCAAGGAAAAGGAATTGTAAGGTTCTTTCTTGTAGTAGTTTCATTGGTATGTTTTTACCAATACCTTCTGATACTTCCAACGAACAAAGTTGAGAAGCAGGCAGAAGAGTACGCAAAAGAGATTACTCAATCTATCGAAGATCAAGAGGAAAGAGAGGACGCAGAAAAGAAGGCAAGAATTGGTTTCTTGGATTCTATGAGTACCGAGGTAGTATTTTCTATCCCATTAATCAATGACTTCACTTATCAGGATCTTAAGCAAAGCCAGTTGGCTTTAGGTTTGGACCTTAAAGGTGGTATGTCAGTCGTTTTACAAGTAGACTTAAGAGAGTTTATAAAAGCACTCTCCTATAATTATCAGGATCCCGTATTCGAAAAAGCGTTAGATCAAGCAGCGGAGGCCCTGAAATCGGAGCAGTCAGACTATGTAACTTTATTCGTAAGAGCTTGGAAAGCAAACTCTGAAGATCCTTTATCAAAGGTTTTCAGACGTTCAAAGCAATTAGAAGTAAATGCTAGTACTTCTGATGGTGAGATTCAGCGTCAACTACAGAGCCTTTCAAAAGAAACAGTACAACGTACATTCTCGCTTCTAAAGAAGCGTATCGATAAATTAGGTGTGGCTCAGCCAAATGTAACTTTGGATGAAGCACGTAACCTAATCCTTGTTGAGCTTCCAGGTATTGATAATCCACAACGTGCTAGAAAGTTCCTTCAGGCAACTGCAGAGCTTGCATTTTGGGATTGTTACAACCTAAGAGATGCTCAGGTTACAAATGGATTCTTCCAGGCTAATCAATACTTGATTACAGCAGAAGATTACGCAGGTGGTCTTACTATTGATACAATTTACAGAAAAGATTCACTGGGTAACGATATCCTTGGTGAGATCGAGCGTATTGATACGCTGGCATCTACACAAGGTGGACCACTATTTGACAAGTTCTCTATAAATGACGGAACAGTAGGTGGATTACCAGTATTTGGTGTTGCAGATAAAAACAACCGTGCAGCTGTAATGAGTTACCTTACTCGTGATGACGTAAAAGGTTTCTTCCCTTCAGATGTTAAGTTCCTTTGGGGACGTAACCCAGTTGTTGATGAGAATAACGACGCGACTAACCAATACATGCTATACGGTGTTAAAGTACCTTTCGGTGGTCAGGCTACTCTAACTGGTGAAAACGTACAATCTGCTGCTTATTCTCCAAACCCTCAATCGGGTGAAATGGAGGTTACTTTGGTAATGGATGGCAAAGGTACCAGCCTTTGGGCAAACATGACTGAGGCAGCATTTAACGATAACAACAGAGAAATAGCAATCGTACTAGATAACGAGGTTGCATCTGCTCCACGAGTAAATCAAGCAATCAAAGGTGGTAGTTCTTCTATCTCTGGTAACTTCAGTACACAAGAAGCAAAAGATTTAGCATCAATCCTTCAGGTAGGTAAATTACCTGCTACTGTAGAGATTATTCAGGATAACGTAATCGGACCTTCACTGGGTGAAGAGAACATTGCACGTTCAATCAAAGCACTTCTTATCGGTTTCGGTCTTGTACTATTATTCATGATCGCATACTATAGCACAGGTGGTGTGGTTTCAATCCTATCTCTATTATTGAACCTATTCTTCATCTTCGGAGTATTAGCTCAATTTGGAACAGTATTGACACTTCCTGGTATTGCAGGTATCGTACTTACGATTGGTATGGCCGTGGATGCTAACGTAATTATTTACGAGCGTATCCGTGAGGAACTGAATTTGGGTAAATCAGTTAAGAATGCAATTACTGATGGTTTCTCTAACTCTTACTCAGCGATCATCGATGCTAACGTAACTACTTTCCTAACAGCAATGGTTCTTGCTTACTTTGGACTAGGTCCTATCAAAGGATTTGCAGTAGTATTAATGGTTGGTGTTGTTT
>OMKD01000013.1 GCA_900299495.1 Sphingobacteriales bacterium | reverse complement strand
AATAAACCCAATCAAAATCACCCAACCCAATGAAGCATCGATTAAGTCAGCAACTGCTATTGGACCAGGTGTTGGTGGAATAAAGGAGTGCGTGATTGCCAATCCGGCAAGCAACGGAATTGCATATAACAACAGAGACTTACCCGTTTTACGTTGCAAGGCATAAACCATGGGTACCAATATGATAAAAGCCACATCAAAAAAGACAGGTATGGCAATCAAAAAACCTGCTAAAACCATGGCTAAAGGACTATTCTTAATCCCGAACTTATCCAATAAAAATCCCGCAATACGCTGAGCGCCTCCGGTATGTTCCAAAATGGCACCAAACATGGCACCCAAACCTACTACGGTAGCCACAAAGCCAAGTGTACCACCCATCCCCTTCTTGACCGTATCGATGATGGAAGCAGGATCCATACCAGCAAATAATCCAGCACTTATACTCGCTATAAGTAAAGCAATAAAGGCAGGGATTCTAAGTTTCAAAATCAAAGTCAGAAGGACGATTATTCCCCCCAATACAGCCAAAAGCAATTGATAATCCATAAAATGAAATAGAGTAGTTAGTTATAGTTTTTGTTGCGCTAAATCCAGTTCGTATGATAGGTCTTACCTGATGAATCATCCACGCGCTCATACCGATGGGCACCAAAGTAATCTCGCTGTGCCTGAATGATATTTGCAGAACCTCTAGATTCCGTATACCCATGTAAGAAGTTCAATGCAGCAGTAAAGCATGGCATGCTAAATCCTGCGCTTAGACTTGCAATATTTAATGCTATGAGATGTTCACGAGCATCCTGAACAGTTTTCACTTGTTTATTTTGATGAAGGATTGCAGCATGAGCATTCATAGATGGGATTAATTGCTCCATCAACTCCGATCGAATGATACATCCGTTGGTCCAAATCCTTGCAATGGCACTTAGATCCAAGCTCCATTCAAAGGTATCCGAAGCCGTGCGAATTAATTCAAAGCCCTGATGATGATTAATTATTCGAGCAAGACGGTAGGCCTCTTTTATGGCATCCGTACTGAGGGCTTGAACCGCGCTATTTTCAAAACCAAATACCGAGGAAGCCTCTTCACGACTTGACTTATAAGAAGAAACATACCGAGCATATAAGGCAGCTGTTATCATGGTAGCTGGATACCCCAACTGGCTTGCAGCAACTGTAGTCCAGTTACCTGTCCCTTTGTTTCCGGCCTTATCTAGAATAAGATCGATCAAATAAGCATCATCCTCCTTTTTCCGAAGAATATTGGCTGTGATTTCCAGTAAAAAACTATCCAATCCATCAGCCTTCCAACTATCCAGTACATCTGCGATTTGTTCTGGAGACATCCCTTTACCAAACCTGCAAAGTTGATAGATCTCCGCTAATAATTGCATTTCCGCGTATTCAATACCATTGTGAACCATCTTCACAAAATGACCACTCCCGGCAGGTCCAATGTACGTGCAGCATGGAAGGCCATCTTTATCTTTAGCAGCTATGCGTTCCAAAAATGGCTTGACTTGCTCATAGGCATCTGGATGGCCTCCTGGCATGATTGATGGTCCTTTCAATGCACCTTCCTCGCCCCCGGATACTCCAGTTCCGATAAAGTGTAAGTTATGTTCCGCTAAAGAATCTATTCTACGCTTTGTATCGGAGTAATGCGAGTTACCTCCATCGATGATAATATCTCCAGCGTCCAATAAAGGAATCAAATCCTGAACGATATGATCAATAGCAGGTCCTGCACTCACCATAAGCATAATCTTCCTTGGTGTATTCAGTGCCTGAACGAACTGTCGAAGATCATCAAAAGCAGCAGCTGAATCCAATGCATATTCTTCCTTAAAATTAGCGGCTACTCGTTCTTCCACTCCATCGATATGCCGATTATACATGGCTAATTCCACATTATTATTAATTAGATTCCTGCATAGGCTTTTACCCATGACACCTAATCCAATCAATCCAAAATCACTTTTCGGACTTAATTCCTTCATAATCTTTTCTGTAATTTCTTGAGGGCTCAATTCAATAGAAACCGTAATAGCAGTGCTAGGCTCTTCTAAGGCATCAAATTGAGATTGCAATAGAGACACAGGCATCATATGCCCTTCTCGCTCAATCATACGATCATAAATCAACTCATAACTACCTTTCAGGTATACGAAATGAACTGCTTTATCCAAATCTTCTTTCAGTATATTTCGGTAGGACTCTTTGAGTGCTGAACAGGTAATAATTGCCTTGGCTTCTTTCTTTGCTAATGCATTAAGTGTGATTAACCACCCTTTACGATCTTCATCGTTAAGCGCTTTTCCGGAAGCCATCTTCTTAAGGTTGACTTCAGGATGAAAATCATCCGCATCAAAAAATGGAACATTAAGTTCTGAGGCTAGCAATTTACCAACAGTGGTTTTTCCTGAAGCGGAAACACCCATTACAAATATGATCATATTCGATTAGTATGTTGGTCTTAGTGGAAAGGCTGATTCAAAAATCTCCGAAATATATCTGAATTTATTTAATAAAGGGCAAATTCCCTTTAATTATTTCTGATGAAAAACGGAGCTTTCTATTCGTCAAGCTTCTCTTTTAGGATTTCAGGATATTCCTTATATACTTTAAGGATCAATTCGCCAAACAGGGTATTTGCCCAGGCAAACCAGGATCGGTTATAATCTGCTGGATTATCTTTGTGAAAGGCCTCGTGCATAAAACCAGTACCTGCATGCGTTGATTTTAGCATACGCAAACAATATTTGATTTCCTCCCGATCCGTAGAAGTCATCGCTCTTAGGATGATCCCCATCGGCCAGATTTTTTCCTTCCCGGTGTGAGGACTCGCCTGACCTTCTGCAAACTTACCTTTCAGGTAATATGGATTTGAATCACTCAACAAGAAGCTTCTGGTTCTCTTATAAAGTTCATCTGTTGACTTATGAACGCCCAGATAAGCAAGTGACATCAGGGAAGGGACATTAGCATCATCCATGAACAAAGCATTTCCAAAACCATCTACCTCATAGGCATAAATTCTTCCATGCACCGGATGTTCTACAATACCAAACTGCTGAATCGCATCTTCCACTTCCTGTGCAAAGTTCGCACAGATTGCTGCGAATTCATTGTCACCTTTTAACTGCTCATACAATTTGGACAGTTGTCGAAGTGATTGAACTGCAAATAAGTTGGAAGGAATAAGAAATGGATATAGTGTAGCATCATCGGAAGGCCTAAACATCGAACAAATCAATCCATTGGGTTTCATAGGTCTGCCGCTGCCATTGAAAATAGGTGCATCAATCATGGCCGTTGTTTTCCTAGCAAAGCGATAAGGGCTTTCCCCATGGTATCGTTGTTCTGTTTTGAAAGTAGAAACAATCAGACGCATCGCTTCATCCCAAGCATCATCCATAAAAGAAGTATCTCCTGTTTCCAGATAATATCCATAGGATAATCGAACCACATAGCATAGGGAGTCTATCTCCCATTTACGTTCATGTACTCCATCTATTGGAGCAGGCATATCAGATGCCCAGTAGGACTCCCGAGTCTTATCTTTATAAAACGAATTTGCATACGGATCCAATAAGACACATTTCACCTGCCTGTTTACCAGACCTTTAACCAAGTCCTTCAATTTAACATCCTCATTCAGCAAAGACATATATGGCCATACCTGAGCAGTAGAGTCCCGAAGCCACATCGCATCAATATCTCCTGTAATAATGAAGGTATCCGGTTTACCGTTTATATGCTCAAAATCAACTGTAGTATCGAGCGTATTGGGGAAACAATTCTCAAACATCCAATACAACTCCTTGTCAAGGATTTCTGTTTTAAGCCTTGTGATCAAGGTATCTACAGCCGCACTTCGAAAGGTACGCTCTCCAATGGCAGGTCTATTAGATAAAAACGAATACCTCATCGCTAAACTAGCTCCAAGATTTAAGGAAGGTGCGCACAAAGATCCTGCCGAAAATGCAGCGGAATTGATTATAAATCTTCTTCTATCCATATGACTGATTTCTTTTAATCAATTTTGACTATTGGTTTCATTTGCGCTGTTCGTAGATGAAAGCATCAGCGCTTTCTGCTTGCTCTTTTATTCCTTTCATAGCTCTTATCATGATTCCTCGAATCTGAATTTT
>OMKD01000012.1 GCA_900299495.1 Sphingobacteriales bacterium | reverse complement strand
GGATCTACTTCACAAGAGAAAACATATTGCCCAGGTGTAACACCAGTCAAATCTATATTTGGTAAAACCCCTGAGAAAGAACAACCAGTAATGTCTGTCCAGATTAGATCAGCTGAAGTAGAGCTGGTAATGTAATCTGCTAGGTTAATTTGTGTTGTCATACCTGTTTCAGTGCTATTACACACACTTGCAGCAGATGTAATATCAACCGATTCATAGGCTTCAACATTTACACTCAAGCTTGAAGCCGATGTATTCGAACAGGAATTTTCATTAATTAAAGAGACCACGGTAATATCAAAACTACCAGGATTAGAAATTGGTAGATTTAGTAAATCTCCATCACTAATGCATAAAAATTCTTGTTGGATTCCATTTCCTAAATCCAGTATAATATCTGCACAGTTGGCATTCTGAAGATTAGCAATTACTCCTATCGGATCGCCCTCACAAACGGAGATACCACTTGCACCGAAAGTAAATTCAGGGAGCGGGTTGAAACTAAACGCAACAGTACTGCTCACGGAAATACAATCATCCTGAAGATCCGTTAATCCCATTAATGCATCTCCAACTACTGCAGAGATATAATAAGTTTCTGACAAAATCATTCCAGGAAGAAATTCTATTGTACTTCCAGCTTGTTGAACGACTAAATCAGCAGATAAGTCAGAAGGATCTGGCAGTTCAGAAGTAATTATGTATGAAAGTATATCATTAGCATCTAGAACCATTCCAATTGGAGAACCAAGATCAATTGATTCATCCGCGCAGAGCACAAAGGTTGTATCCAGAAACTGACCTACCTCTGTTATACAAGGACAGGCATGACTGCCAGTAATTATAACTGGACCACATCCCTCTGCATCATATACCTCAAGATCATACACCGAAGAACTTGGTATAAATTCAGAAGTAAATACCTGCCCAGACCAGGTACCATTCACTCCATTTACCGAAAATGGCCCATTCCCCGCTATCATCTCAAAACTGAACTGATAATTATCTCCTGTTCCGTCACAGGAATAAGTAACTGTTGGATCTGCCAATGGTACCGCATTGAACTGCACCTCTAAGGTATCCGAAACAATACAACCAGCTATATTTTCCTCCAATATAAAACTATACAACCCTGCAACACTTACATCTACTTGAGGATTAGGATCTGTTTGATCTGAAAAAACAATACTTCCAGGCCCCTGACCAGACCAGGATAAACTTCCTGTTCCTACAGTACTACCAAAGATGTAACTCAATCCACAGACCTCATCATCTGATCCAGCATTAGGTTCAGGTAAGGCCTGAACGGTCACCGTCTCACAAAGCCAAGGGCCAAAACCACAATCATTTTCTACTCGTATACAAATATCACAGTCTCCTGATGTACTCCAAGAAACATCAATGGACGAATCTGTATTACTTCCATTGATAACTCCACAAGCACTTGGTATTGACCATTCCACTGAAATAATATTACTCGCACCTATTGTGTATGAATAATTCTGACTTTCATTAATACAAGAGAACATGGAGCCAATAATGTCCGGAACCGGAGGAGCATCTCCCAGATTAACATCTAAACATAATTGAACAGAACTTCCACATCCGTTCTCTGTGACTAAACATATTTGCCCAACACCAGACTGCTCCCAAAGAACGTCTACACAATCTGAATTTGAAGTATTGACTATAGAGCCTCCAGTTACGGTCCAATTATACAAGGATGCATCTGTTGACGCCCCGCAATATGATTCTGTTATATCAACACAACTATCAGTGTTACCATTAATTGTTGGTTGGCCTGGAACTGACCCACCAGTGACATCAAAACAAAGTTCCGGACTATCAGAACAAGTCCCCTGACCATAGACGCAGATTTGGCCACCTGTAGGACAGCCTGTCCAATCTATTTCAATGGAGGATGAACCCTGACCGCTTATAATTGTGCCACATGTAGTCGACCAAACAAATGAGTTAATCAAGGTATCCGGACTAGGCACAGTATAAGTAACTATACTGCTATCACAAACGATATCAGCACCAACAACTTCTAAGCTATCAATCTCAGGTAATACATAAACATCTAAGCATTGAGAAGAATCGATATTGCAAGTGCCAAATAATTGAAGACAGAGTGATCCGTTACCAGCATCAGTCCAATTAATTTCTACCGCATTACTATCCTGGCCACTTATGATCGTACCTCCAGACACCGTCCAGTTATATCCTTGCGCATCTGTATGTGCAGGTACTTGGTAGATAGCTATTTCGTTCAAACATAAATCCTGACTACCTACTATAGTATCAGCAACTATATCTGGAGTTTGAACAGTCGTAATACAATCTGTTTCCCCAACACCACATTCGCCAAGTGCTGTTACACAAATATCTAAGGAATCACAACTTACATTCATTAGCAGACTAATAGAATCTATGCCATTTCCTCCAACTATACTCGCACAAGCAGGAATATTCCAATCAAATCCAACTGTAAGCGGGTCTGTACTTTGAACAGCAAATGATAAGGTATCCAAATCACAGAATACAGTAGGACCTGTTACTACTGGAGCTTGGGGAACATCTTCAATCAAGACAGGGAAGCAAGTTAATGGTCCAGGGCCACAGTCAGATAGACCACTGGCGCAAATTTGACCAACTCCAGGACTATTCCATACAACAGTTATAGTATCTGAATCAGCTCCATTTAATATATTTCCATCGCCAATTATAGACCATACAAATCCATCATTGTCTGATAATAAAGCGTAATACTCGGTTGTATCCTGAGGACATATTTGATTGATACCATCAATAACAGGTGGATTTAGTGAAATTGAAAAATTTACATCTAAACAACCTGGTAATGATGGTCCACATGTCCCCTCCGCAACTACGCAGACTTGCCCGGGTACAGGACTATTCCATACCACGTTAACTATTGGAAATCCATTTCCACCATTAATTATCTCAACTCCTGAAGGCAATGTCCAAGTATAGTCTAAATAATCTGGAATAATAGATGATTGATAACTTATAGTATCTCCGAAACATATTTCAGTTGGACCGGTAACAGTAGGAATCTCTGTATCTGCTATATTTTCTATGACACAGATAGTTGCCGTATCTGAACAAGATATACCAGTTGAGTCTCTTGACACAACTAGATCATAACATCCTCCACTAAAAACTTCTACAGCCGGATAGGTAGAAATCTCATTCCCATTTTCATCATACCATACAAAGCTACTTCCAAATGAACCTGCACTAGTTATAATCACAGAAGGATTGGTACAGGTAATCTCTGGCGGTGTGGAGGTTGATGCATGAACAAAGAATTCAGAAATTATGATTGTGGTTGTGCTATCACATCCGTTATAAGCAACATCTTGTAAATAATGATTTCCAACCGGATAATCTACTCCTCCTACCTGAATAGTCTCACCAGCACAAACAATTCCTTCAATAAATACATTTGAATCTGCTAAAGGATTGATCATAAGGTTGACCAAACTATCACATCCGAGATAAGATGTTAACATTACTGGGTATAAACCCGGATTACAATATTCTACATTATTATATTCTAAACAATCTCCAATACATAGATCAAAAGTCTCCATTCCTGGTGTTGGAATAGGTCCAACTGTCAGAGCAAAACAATCACTGGATAAATCACCGCAAAATACAGGATCCAACAAAGCTAAATCAGCCTCAAGATTAGTGTAAGGTTGACCAATGTAAGTAGGATAGATTGATGAATCCACAAATGCATAGGACAAGCCACAAATTGTGTAATCACCTATTGGTAAGGATGAAAAACTCGTATTATTCTGAATACCAACTATTATCCCTGTGCTTACATCAGTTACGACATAAGCATAACCATATTCGGTGGCTGATGGAGGAAATCCAGCCCCGTAATCAGGTATTATAGTCAAGTTTAAGCTTGGATCAAATTGACAGGATGCCACATCCGGTTGATTAAGTGCTCCAGCATCCGCTTCACATAATATACAATCAATAACACCACAACTGAAGACTAAAGACCAAGTAATTAACTGACCAACATCCTGAGAACAAACATCATTTATCGTTAATTTCCATGTTCCATTTGCTGGATCATTTGGAATATTAAAGTCGTTTAAATCACAATTTGGTGCAGGATCAGCACCTCCAAACGGATCTGTTACATTACAGGGTACATTCCAGTTACCAATCAGACAAGGTCCTCCTCCCCCATTATTACAGATATACTCTGTCCCACCTGTCAAAGGTGATCCAGATCCAATTTCGATACATACATCAATATCATCTTCATTTGTACCACATCCTCCACTTGCATTATTGGCGTCCGCCATAATTAAATAATTTAAACCAGAAGGAGATGTAAGACTTACAGAAAGGTCACCAATCCATGTATGGTCAATTGTAAAACAGACTTGCTCAAGAGGACATTGACCAAGATCATCTGCTCCATTGACTGTTACATCAAGGAAACCATCGAAAGAACCATTATCAGTAATAGGAAGCGGACAGTTTGTGCATTCGCAAGGTTGCGCGAAGACAAAATTGGCATTTAGCAAGAGTATGCATACCACAATTAGCTTGCGGCACAGTGATACAAAAGTGTCGTTCATGTGTAGGTGTCGTTCTATAGTTTTCAAATGCTCTGTCAATCAGAGTCATTAATAATTTACGTGTTTTAGCCTCCCTCAATTGCAAGGGGGAAGTCATAAAAACACATAATTTTAAAGCAACTTTATCTTCACAATCACCTAAGAATCATAAATTTATATCATCGAGCCGACATATCAAAACAAATTGAGGATTAACGAATTAAGACAACATCCCCCTTAAACATTCTTGTAGTTCCATCTTCCACTTCGATCTCTGCATACCAAACATAGTCTCCTTCTGCCGCTTTCCTTCCGTTTACCATTCCATCCCATCCAAGACTCAAATCATTAGGTAAAAAATTATAATTTTCATACATGAGACCTCCCCATCTTGAGAATAATTTAAAGGAATGAACCAGGCTAATATTACTGCCAGAAAAAACAGTTACAAGGTCATTGATCCCATCATTATTTGGAGAGAAAATATTAGGAACATAAACCTTAAACTTATCCAAAGCTTCTAAGTTGATTTCAACAGATCGAATACAGCCATTATTGTTGAT
>OMKD01000011.1 GCA_900299495.1 Sphingobacteriales bacterium | reverse complement strand
TCTGGGTTATACAGATGATATTAAATTACTGGCTGTTGCAGTTGGAACCTTGGGGGCTTATATCAATGCAGATGTAAAAGAGCAGGCAAAGGACAAACTTCGATCCTGGAATATTGACCCTTCCACAGATCTTTTAGCAGCAAAGTAAACGCTATGCGACGGGATCCAATAGCTCCGATATTTTTTCAAAAGAACCGGGAACGACTGGCTGCATCCGTTCCTGCCCATTCACTTATTTTAATTCGGGGAAATACCTTGGTTGCCAGAACAGATGGTCTGTTCTATCCTTTTCATCAGGATACGGATTTCTATTATTTTACTGGAGTAAATCTCGAGGACTGTGCTTTATTAATCTTGACAGATGAAACTTGTTCCATAAAGGAGGAGTACTTTTTTCATCCGACCTCAGATAGCCTTGAGCTGGTATGGACAGGAAGATTGAGTAGCTTACAGCAGATTCTTAAGTCCGCAGCTTTCAGATTGTACAAGTCCCATGACCAGTTTGGGCAAATATTCAGTGATATCCAGTCTCAAGCAAAGGTCTTTGTGATGGATGAAAAGCAGGAACACAACTTAGCGGCAAGTTTAAATTTGAAGATTTCAAAACCTATCACAGCTCTAAAACAATATTCTAAAGTGCTTCGGACTACTAAGCAGCCTGTTGAGCTTGCTCTTTTGAAGCGGGCATCGCAGATTACAGCGAAAGGTTTTGAACGTTTAATTAAGCAGATCCGAGCTGGTGTTTTTGAGTATGAATTGGAAGGTACACTTTCTAAGTGTTTCATAGAACATCAGGCAGATGGCTTTGCTTATCCGCCAATTATCGCCTCCGGCGTCTCTGGCATATTATTGCATTATCAGGAGAATAATCAGATGTTGCGCTCGGGTGATCTTGTCTTAGTGGATATTGGAGCCTCCTATTCAAATTATAAGGCAGATATCACAAGGGTATTTCCTGTAAGTGGTCGTTTTACTTCGAGGCAGGCACAGGTTTATCAAATCGTACTCGATACACTTAGATTTTTAATCAAATCAATAGAACCGGGTATGAGTTGGGATAAGCTGGAAACCTTATGTGCTGAACAAATTTCAAGGGGCTTAGTGAACTTAGGTTTACTATCTGATTCAGAACTTAAACGTAGCCCGAAAGCATACAAGCCTTTTATGCCGCATCGAGTAGGGCACTTAATTGGATTGGATGTACATGAGTCAACGGAGGAAACAAGTTTAAGACCTGGGATGGCCTTGGCCATTGAACCTGCTATTTACATTCCGAAAGAAGGGATTGCGATCCGATTGGAAGAGAATATGCTGATTACCGAACAGGGATGTAAAGTCATGTCCGAGGGTATTCCTTTGGAAATCCAAGAGATAGAAGCGCTCATGTCTAATAAGTAGCTATTTTTATTATATTTGTTTTAATTGGTTTTGAACTACACCTTTTGTTTTCTTCAATTGGAACAACATATCGATGCAATCTTACCTTGATCTTAAAAATCTTGTCGAAGACCTCATACGGAAGGCTGAGTTAAATACAGCCTTTGAAGTGCTCAAAGAAAAAGAGGATTTACTAAGCTCGGAAATGAGGGCAGAGGTCTTACTATTGGAAGGCAGATTCAATAGATTGGAGAAGGATAAGAATCTTAATCAGATTAATTCAGATGATTACGGCGTTGGCCTAAGCAGCATTTCAAAATCTTTGCTTTATATCTTGGCACAGGAACATGTTCCTGCTCCTTCTATGGGAAATAATAAAAAAGAGGGAGTGATACTTCATGATATCCCTTCCCGTATGCCTTTGAATACATTTACAAAGGTAATTATCCGTCTTTCTGATGATGAGGAGGCTCTTTTAGATGGCTTTAGTGCTTCTGAAGATGCTATTATCGAATCGGTAAGAATTGCAGAGGTGATGGAGGTGCATTTGGATTCAGAGGACTATGATGCTTTTGAAATCCGATCAGTTTCCGGAGATCAGCAATTCATTGAATTTGGTGAGTTTACAGAATGGATTTTTAAGGTAAAACCTTTAAAGGCTGGTACTCAAATACTGGAATTGAGGGTGGTTGTATTGGAGCAAATTAATGATAAGGAACGACAGCGGGTAGAGGTGTTGGAGCGAAAGGTTCAGGTGGTAACAGATATCGAAGCGCTATCAGCAGATGCTTTTGAGCGACCTGTTCATAAGACCGATATTCAGGTTAGTGTGGATCGCTTGGAGCAGTCAATTATTGATCGAAAGAATAATCCAACACTTGCCGGATCTTTACCATCTAGGGAAACTCTTGACAAGATACGCGAGATGCAAGCCCAGAAAATGGCAGAGGCGGCAGCAGCAGATTCGATGCCTCCAGCTCCTAAATTAGCTAAGAAGTCTACAAGAAGGAAAATAAGCAGCAAAGGACACCCAAGTCCAAAAACAAACAGCAGGCAACAAAAAAGGGGAGTGGCTTATGGTTTTTTTGGGATATTAGCCATGCTTGGTTTTGTACGAATCGCATTTCTTGATTTGGGCAGTGATTCTAATGGAGAAGAGAATGTTATAGTTGTTGATAATGTTGAACCTACTGATATTTGGAAAGGTATAGATTTTACAGGTGATAGTAGCCAGGCTGTATTGACTTCAGGGAATATAGATGATTTTTTGAAATTGGACCTAAACACCCTCGGATTGGATATGGTTTTCATTGATAAGGATACCTCAAGGATGGATACTGAGGATCAGCAAAATCATCAGCTTTCTCCTTTTTATATATCAAGATCGGCTGTCACTGTAGCTGAATACAAGTTGTTTTGTTCCGCTATGCAAAGACAAATGCCTGCTGAACCAGCAGTTGGTTGGAATGATTCCGACCCTATGGTAAATGTAAGTTGGAGGGCGGCGATTGACTATTGTGTTTGGCAAAGTAATCAACTAGGATTGATCATCCGCTTACCGACTAAAGCGGAGTGGACCTATGCTTCAAGAATAAAAAATGCTGAGTTATCTTCACTGTCTTCAGCTGATACCATGTATACGGAATGGTATTTAGACCAGGAATCGAATCCTTCGGTTGGTTCCTCTGCTAATATTGGATTCAGGTTGCTTATACCCAGCAGTACTACTTGGTAAAGATTTACAGCGTTGAAAAGGGCTATAATTGAATAGGTAGCATAAAAAAAGACTGACCAAAAGGCCAGTCTCTTTTTTCTTATTCCTGAATAAAAGGTGAATTAAGCACCTTCAACTCCTTGTACAAGTAAGGAAACTACATTGTTGTTCACTTCGATGAAACCTTTAGCGATAGTGAATTCCATCTTTTGGCCATCAGTTTTAGTGATACTTACAGCACCTGCACCAAGTGATGATACAATAGCTGCGTGATTTTCAAGTATCTGGAACATACCGTTTGTTCCCGGAACAATTACAGATGTGATTGTTCCTTCAAATATTTCCTTGTCCGGAGTTAATACAGATATATTCATATCAGTGTGATATTCGGATTTTCAATTATGCGTTAGCTTCTGCCAACATTTTCTTACCAGCTTCGATTACTTCATCGATAGTACCCTTAAGGTTAAATGCTGCCTCTGGGTACTCATCAACTTCACCGTTAAGGATCATCTTAAATCCACGGATTGTCTCTTCGATTGGTACAAGAACTCCTTCGATACCTGTAAACTGAGTCGCTACGTGGAACGGCTGAGAAAGGAATCTTTGGATACGACGTGCACGGTGTACAGCCATCTTATCCTCTTCTGAAAGTTCTTCCATACCTAGGATCGCAATAATATCCTGAAGCTCGTTATATCTCTGAAGAATGTTGATTACATCCTGTGCAGTGTTATAGTGCTCTTCACCGATAATGTCTGGATCTAGGATACGTGAAGTTGAATCTAATGGATCCACTGCTGGGTAGATACCGATAGCTGCCAACTTACGAGAAAGTACCGTAGTTGCATCAAGGTGTGCGAACGTTGTCGCTGGAGCTGGATCCGTTAAATCATCCGCAGGTACATATACTGCCTGTACAGATGTAATTGATCCACGCTTCGTTGATGTAATACGCTCCTGCATAAGACCCATCTCCGTAGCTAGTGTAGGTTGGTAACCTACCGCTGAAGGCATACGACCTAGAAGTGCTGACACCTCTGAACCTGCCTGTGTAAAACGGAAGATGTTATCAATAAAGAATAGGATATCACGACCACCATTTGGATCAGAAAGATCACCATCACGGTAGTACTCTGCAATAGTTAGTCCTGAAAGTGCTACACGTGCACGTGCACCTGGAGGCTCATTCATCTGACCGAATACAAGCGTTGCTTGTGAATCTACTAATGCAGCTTTATCAACTGTTGAAAGGTCCCAACCACCTTCTTCCATAGAATGAAGGAACTTGTCACCATACTTAATTACGTTTGCTTCAAGCATCTCACGAAGAAGGTCATTACCTTCACGTGTACGCTCACCAACACCTGCAAATACAGAGA
>OMKD01000010.1 GCA_900299495.1 Sphingobacteriales bacterium | reverse complement strand
TTTACTCGTTTGAGGATATCTGCACTGTGTTCCGTTGGTCTTTTAGTCTCAGAAAGTTCTTCGTAACTGATGGGGGTAACCTCTACATGCAGATCTATTCGATCTAGCAACGGTCCGGATATTTTGTTCAAGTATTTTTTGACTGTACCTGCAGGGCAGGAGCAGTCTTTTTCGGGATGGTTGAAATAGCCACAAGGGCAAGGATTCATGGATGCAATAAGCATGAAATTGGCAGGGTAGTCTACCGAGAAACGAGCTCTGGATATAGTTACCTGTCCAGCTTCCATCGGTTGGCGTAGGACTTCAAGGACACTGCGTTTGAATTCCGGTAATTCATCGAGAAACAGCACGCCATTATGGGAAAGGGAGATCTCTCCCGGGCTGGGTTTGGTGCCTCCTCCGACCATTGCAACATCCGAGGTGGTATGGTGTGGTGATCGGAAAGGTCTGTTGGACAATAGACCCATATCATTAGGAAGCTTGCCAGCGACTGAGTGAATCTTAGTCGTTTCTAAGGCTTCGTGAAGGCTCATTGAGGGAAGTATAGAAGGCAGTCGCTTGGCAAGCATCGTCTTTCCTGCGCCAGGAGGACCAATCAAGATCATATTATGACCTCCGGCTGCAGCAATCTCCATAGCACGTTTGATGTTGAATTGTCCTTTTACATCGGCTATGTCGAGATTGTAATTGTTTTTGGATTGTGCAAATAATTCGCGGGTGTCTACTTGTATGGGTTTAAAGGATTCATCTCCGCTGAGAATGTGTATGGCATCGTTTATTGTGCTGGCTGCATAGACATCCAAGTCTGACACTATAGCTGCTTCCCGTGCATTTTCTTTGGGTAAAATGATTCCTTTAAATTTTTCTTTTCTTGCTTGTATCGCCATAGGAAGCGCTCCCCGGATGGGCCGAAGGCTACCATCCAGAGAAAGCTCCCCCATTAGAATGAAGGCATACAATGATTCGAACGCTATTTGCTCGGTTGCTGCCAGAACTCCTATGGCAATTGGCAAATCATAGGCAGAACCTTCCTTTCGAATATTGGCTGGAGCAAGGTTTACAATCGTCTTCCTACGCTTCATACTATAGCCGGAACTTGTTATAGCAGTTTCTATGCGCTGGAAGCCTTCCTTGATCGCTGAATCAGGTAGACCAACCAAACTGTAAAATTGATTTCCCGCAGTAGCAGGGCCACCTGCGTTGACTTCTATAGTGATGGTTTGAGCATCTACTCCGATTACCGCACTCGCAAAGGTTTTAACTAGCATATCGAATGATTTGCAAGCAAGGTATCCGAACAGACTCTTATTTATTGAGAGTGGTAAAAAAATCTTGTAATTCAAGGAAATGATGAAGCACAGTATCGGGTTTTTCCCACTGCCCCATATGTCCGCAGTCCTTTAGATAGTGGAACATACCGATTTTACCGAGCAAGGATTGTAACAGACCTAGATCTGAAGGTGCTATTTCATCCAGTTTACCCACGATATACTGAGTAATACCTTCGAATTCCTCCAAAGTCTTACTGTGGTCTTTGCGTCCTGCCATGGCTTCTTGTGCAAAGATCACCGCTTCAGCAGATATGGCTTTGGCCTCTTCAGCAAGGGCAGTGATTTTAGTGCTGTGATTTGCTCTGTTCGCTTCTGGAAAAAGATTAGCAAAGAAAGGCTTGAAAAAGGCTGCTGTTCCATGCTTTTTTAAGAATTCAATTGACTTCATTCGCTTGTCCCGAATTGAATCCGTATCTGCATAAGGATGGGAATGGAAAAGGCAAAAACTTTCGAAATACTCGGGCGTTTGACTGAGTACTTCCAATCCTGCATAAGCACCCATTGAATGGCCGATGTAGTGTATTTTGGAAAGATCTAGTGCATGTATGAGACTCTGTATAGCCTCCGCGTATAGATTCATGGAGCCTTTGGCTTCAATCCGCTCTGATGCTCCGAATCCAGGTAGATCCGGGATGATCAATCTGTATGAATCAGCCAGGCTTAGAAAAGGTGTGAACATACTTTTTTGCTCACAAAAACCATGCACCATAAACAACACAGGACCTGAACCAATATCCCAATAAGCAATCGTTTGATTTTGGTAGGTATGTGTTTTTGTACTTGGCATGATGCTGTGTTTTATTTTTGAGCAAAGAATTTACAACAGAGTATGGTGAGGTCATCCGGAAATTCTTCTTCACCACGGAAATCATTGACTCCCTCCATCAATTTATCGATAAATTCTTTAGTGTTTAGATGTGCATTTTGCTTAAGGTATACTTTTGATCGTCCGATTGGCAAATAATCACCACGTTCGTTGCGCAAATCAGATAATCCATCCGTGTATAAAAGTATGGTAGCATCGGATTCTAATTGTACTTCCCCAACTTCAATGCTCGGCAATTGCTCGAACATACCGAGTAAGGTACAGCCTTTGGTCAGTTCCTGAATCTTGTTTTTGTGGAAGATCAAAGGAGGATTA
Source organism: Sphingobacteriales bacterium (assembly GCA_900299495.1). Classification (GTDB taxonomy): domain Bacteria; phylum Bacteroidota; class Bacteroidia; order Chitinophagales; family Saprospiraceae; genus AM-2324. Next base: position 742 of record OMKD01000010.1, on the reverse strand, counting down.
TGTCCACAATTTACGTACTGCAGTTTTTGCGTATCTAGGTTGTAAACACCTATGAAGTAAGTCACGAATTTTTCTCCCTTGGTAGATCGAAGCATATCTGCATTCAACTCCGTAACAAAGTCTTTCAGATCAGTGTGTACCTTTACAAGCGTTTGGAAGTAAGCTTGTAAGTTGGCCATAAGCAAGGCTGCTGCCAAGCCTTTTCCGGTGATATCCCCAATGCAGAAAACTAAGTGATTTCCTTCGGTTTGCACAAAGTCAAAATAATCTCCACCAACTTCCAAGTGCGGTTGATAATAGGAGGATATCTCGTAATGCGCAGTCTTTGGATGATTCGGAGGAGTTAGGGAGCGCTGCATATTATTGGCAAGTTCCATTTCCTTTGCCAGGATTCCTTGCTTCACCTGAGACTTGAATAAGCGTTTGTTTTCAATCGCTACGGATATGATGTTAGTAATGGTGGATATAAACTTGATATTGTTCATAAACTCATCATTGATCTCTGGATTGGAAATCAAAACAAAAGCAATAGGCATTTCCTTATGCTGACACGGGATGATCAAATCGAATTGACCTAAGAAAGCCGAATGCGGTTCAGCGATGGTACTGGCCTTATTATATTTGAAGAGTTCGGAATACAGATCATCCTGGATTTCATCCGGGCGGATTCCGATGTAGGTTTTGCACATAGGGTCACCATCTTCTATAGAAAAAAAGGCCATGCGCTTGATCTGAAGCTTAT
>OMKD01000009.1 GCA_900299495.1 Sphingobacteriales bacterium | reverse complement strand
TATATGCGCATTGAACATGATCCAGGAAAAGACTTTCAAGGGAAGCAATTTCCTGTTCGTTATCGATCAGCCAAATTTCGTGTTGCTGGTTGTCCCGATCAAAATGAATAGAGAAGATGGGCTCTCTGTCATTCGTTATATTTTTCGTAAATTTATCAATCGCATCAACCTTTGGGTAAGTCAACAAAACAGGTTTAACAATTGCTTTACGATGAAGTAATAATGAAAGTTGTTGCTGCTCTTTTACAGAAATGGTCTTTTCATGTTTTTTGATTAGTCCATTGGTGTAATCCTCAACAGAGGAACTGTTTAAGATGCCTGTATAGGATTGATCGCTTTCAGTTATTCTGTATATATAGAACGCCTCTTTGGGTTCCTCTTTGTAAAAACCAGCCTCGTTATATTTAGGAAACTCCATTTTAACCGTACTGAAGAAGGTATCCACAGACTTGATCAGGTCTAATTCGGGGGTAAGCGCCTTAAATGGTTTTATGTGCATTATTAGAACTTATTTTGTCCAAAATCTCATTTTTGCTAAAAAGCGTGGCAAAGTTACAAGAGTTTTTCAAACATTTGAAAGCTGATTACAGAATTGTTTGTTTAATTCATGTAAGAGATTATCTCTATGGTAACTTAGTCCGGATATATTCTAGTAAATTAACGTTATAAAGGATATTTTGGATTTGAAATCTTGAATTAAATCATCTACTTATGTATAAACTAAAATACTACTCACTACTAATTATGAGTTTGTGGTTAGTCTCTTTAAATGGACAAACCAGCAGTAAAGTTATTAATGCTGAAGTTTCCTCGACTTTTGCAATCAAGCTTGGAACTACTGCTCCAATCCATACGATGGTGCCTATGCCGGGTGCCGATCTTGATAAAAAAGATGCTTATAAAAAGCGTTATAAGGGAAGAACGATCCCGAACTTTCTCGGCAGAGAGATCAAGGCAAATTCAAGAAAAGATGCCTTGCCGCAGGGATATGATCCAGTACACCAGGGTATCGTAAAGAGTGCTACAAGTACGGAGGTACTTCCGACGGTAAATGTGAATGGTATGCAGACTGGTGCTGCGGGTAATCCTTCTCCGCCAGATCCAGATGGTGCAATTGGTAAAGATCATTATGTGCAGATGGTGAATGCAACTGCCTTCCAGGTGTTTGATAAAGAGGGTAGTGCTGTTTCCGGGATCATATCCATGAATACAATTTGGGCAGGTATGGGTGTTACTTCATTAGGTGATCCAATAATATTTTATGATCAGGAGTATGAACGTTGGTTTTTAACTGAGTTCAATGGTAGTGGTAATTCATTACTTATAGCTGTGTCAGAAACTTCAGATCCTCTTGGAAGCTATAATACCTATGAATTTTCAACGCCATCATTCCCAGATTATCCTAAGTATTCATTGTGGTCAAATGCTGTAGTAGTGACTACCAATGAAGGTGGTGGTGGAGAAGAGTTATATCTAATTGACCGATTGGCTTTGATCAACGGAGATGCAGATGTAAATATTCAGCGAACGGTTATACCAAGTATTTCAGGAAGCCCTGGGTTCTTTGTGTTGACTCCTGTAGACTGGATTGGTGATACTGCTCCTCCTGCTGATGCGCTTCCAATGGTGATGCGTATGAATGATGATGCATGGGGCAGTTCAACTGATATTGATTTGATTGAAATCTTTGAAATAGAGGTAGACTGGGATGATTCAAATAATACCATCATCACTCAGGTAGATGTACCTACGGCTCCATTTGATTCTAATCCATGTTCAGTTCCTGGTTTTGGGTTTTCATGTATTCCGCAGCTTGGCGGAGGTGGTATTGATGGTCTTCAGGAGATTATCATGAATCAGGTGAAATACAGAAACTTTGGCAGTTATGAGTCTATGGTTTTAACTTTTGTAGTAGATTATACAGGAGGCGATGATATTTCTGGTATCCGTTGGATTGAGATGCGTAGATCAGGAACGGATGATTGGTCTGTCTATCAAGAGGGTACTTTTGCTCCTGAGGACGGCTTGGACAGATTCATGCCTTCGATTGCTATGGATAAATATGGAAACATCGGATTGGCTTATTCCATTTCAAGCGAGAGTATGTATCCTGGCTTAGCATTTACAGGAAGGAAGGTAAGTGATCCTTTGGGTGAAATGACAGTAGAGGAATATATTATTGTGGAAGGGCAGAGCGCTGCACCTAATTCTCGTTATGGGGATTATGCCTGTATGACTGTAGATCCTGTTACAGATACTGATTTTTGGTTTACTGCAGAATATATGAAAACGACCAATGGAGGCTGGGGTACAATGATTACCAGTTTTGAATTGGGAAGAGATACTTTTGATATTAGTCCTATTAGTTTAGATACACCTGTATCCAGCAATTTATTAGGGGCAACTGAGACGGTAAGTGTTACTGTACAGAATTTAGGAATAGAGCCTGTTGAAGAATTTGGCTTAGCTTGTTATTTGGATGGCAACTTGGTTGCTGACGATGTGATTTCAGTGGTGTTGGCTTCTGAGGAGACTTATGCGCATACCTTCACACCAACAGTGGATTTGAGTGCTGTGGGTACGTATTCTTTTGAGATTATTACAACCTGGGCAGATGATCAGTCCAATAATAATGATACGTTGAGATCAGATGTTATTCATGAGTTTGATTATGATGCAGCAGTGAATACTGTAAGTACAGACTTAAATATTATCTGTAGCTCAAGTGTGGATTTAGCTGTTGAATTAGCTAATAATGGATTTGAGGATTTGGTATCTGCAGATCTTACCGTATTTGCAAATGGAAATCCTATTGGTTCTGTTGTAAACTGGACTGGTAATTTAGTCTTTGGCGCTTCAGAGACTGTCAATATATTGGTGGAAGATTTGCCTGCCGGAACAGTGGAGCTCGTGGTTGAGGTTAGTAATCCAAATGGTCAGACTGATGAGAATAACTCGAATGACTCTGCAAGTAGAACGATTGAGGTTGTTTTAGGTGGAGAAACTTTTGTGTTGAATCTAACAACAGATGGATATCCAAATGAGACTACTTGGATTGTTGCTGATGAAGATGGTAATGTGCTTTATGAGGGTGGTCCTTATATGGAAGCAGAAACTACCTACACAGAAGAGTTCTGTTTGCCAGAGGATGAGTGCTATGTATTTACTATAGAAGATTCTTATGGAGATGGTTTGTTAGGAGGGTTCTTCTATGATGATGGATATTATGAGATTGTTGATAGTGAAGGGAATGTTTTAGCTTCCTTAATAGAAGTCAATTTTGGTGATTTTGAGATCAATGAATTCTGTACCACTGAGCCTTGTTTCCTTAGTGCTGAAGTTCAGGCTATTGCTGAGTCTTCAGAAGGTGCTGCTGATGGTATTATCAATATCAGTCCGTTTAATGGAACAGCACCGTTCGAGTATTCCATAGATAATGGAGATACCTTCCAATCCAGTAATTTGTTTGAAAATCTTTCTGCTGGGGTTTATTCGATCATTGTAACGGATGCCAATGCATGTTCCTTTGCTATAGAGGCTGAGGTGTTCAGCTGTGCACTGATGGTAGAGGTTGTGATCACTGATGAGAGTGAGGCTGGTCAGTTAGATGGTGCATTGGAAATCAATGTGACTGGTGCGAATGGGGCTCTTGAGTACTCTATACAAGGTGGATTCGTCTATCAGGATTCCAATATCTTTGATGAGTTGGGAGCAGGCGTTTATACGGTTTTTGTTCGTGATGCTGCAGGATGTGAAACCACTATAGAAGTTGAAATCAATGCTTTGATTAATTCAGTTCGTAAGGTGTATAACGATATCTTTGTGCAAGTATCACCTAATCCAGGAAATGGGTTATATACTGTGCAGGTTTCAGGTTTGGAGCAAGACGGGTTATACCTACCAATGCAGATTTTAGATGCAAGCGGTAAAGTTGTGCATAACTGGAATCTAGTTTGGTATGATGATATGTATACCAGTCAGGT
>OMKD01000008.1 GCA_900299495.1 Sphingobacteriales bacterium | reverse complement strand
GATCGATCTGACCGCTTTACAAGCAGGACCGGATTTGGCATTATGCCAATCCGAACCTAGCTTTCAGTTAACAGACGCCTCTGCAACTGGTGGTGTATGGCAAGGGCCAGGGATAACAGATGCTGAACTGGGAACCTTTGACCCTCAAATTGCAGGACCTGGAACACATGTTATTTCTTACACAATTACAGAGCTGGAATGTTCAGCAGTAGCATCAAGAACAATTATAGTGCATCCAAACCCTGAGGCGCTTTTTGAACTTAATAGTCCGCCTTGTATCAACAGTGCAGTCAATTTTATGAACAACACTACAAATGCTATCACGTATAATTGGAAATTCGGAAATGCACTCTTTTCCTCAGAAGCTAATCCAAGTACGAGCTATAATACAGAAGGAACTTACAATGTCCAATTGATTGCTACTTCTGATTTTGGCTGTAAAGACACGCTTGTTAGCCCTGTTCAGATCGTTTCGGCGCCAAGTATTGATTTTGAACTTACTGAGCAGGTTGGCTGTGATGGATTCATTCTTGAACCTGTGGATCAGACCATTGCTTTTGACCCCACTTATTACTGGGACTTTGGAAACGGACAAACATCAAGCTCAGCTACTCCTGATTTTGATATCATCTATCCCGCATCACTATTTGCGGATACTACTTACACCGTTAGTTTGACTGTAAGCAACGTATGTGGTTCACAAACGGAAACGGATATCATTCTGATTCACCCCTACCCTGTTGCCGAATTCGGCTTCATGATAGACACCGTTTGTGATCCTTACCAGGTACAATTTGAAAATGTAAGTTTTGGCGAACCGCTAAGCTTTTTCTGGGACTTTGGAAATGATTCAGTAACAACTGTAGAATTTCCAGGGGAGCAATTATATGATGTGGATACCCTTCCTATAGACTATGAGATCAGTCTGATCGTTGAAAACAGCTGTGGTTTGGATACCCTTACTCACTATCTGACTGTTTCCCCAATTGTGGTCTCCTCTAATTTCAATACATCCAGTGCAACGGGCTGTCCTCCATTTGAGGTTAACTTCGATGATTACTCCACACCCGGAGTATTCATAAACTGGGACTTTGGAGATGGAAATGTAAGTACAATTGAGAATCCTACGCATATATTTGACAGCACTGGAGTTTATCTTGTAAAACAAGTAGTAAATAATGGTTGCGCTACAGATAGTAGTGAAATTGAAATTACTGTGCTGGAAGCACCTGAGGTTTCTTTTGAAATGAACGGTCCATATTGCTCAAATAATGCAGTAGAGTTCACAAACACATCTCTGGACTTAGCAGGAAGTCAATGGTATTTTGATGATATAGACTCTTCCAATTTGGTTAATCCTGAGTTCCTTTTCCAGACACCGGGAATATATTCGGTAACACTTACAGGAACCAAAAATGGTTCGGGATGTAAGACAACCGTTTCTGAGGAAATCACAATTTATGATATCCCAACAGCAACATTTGAATTTCAAGGAAATAACGGATGTGTTCCTTTGAATGTTCCTTTTGTAAACGCTTCACAGGGCTCCATATATTACCTATGGGATTTTGGCGATGGCAATACTTCTATCGCTGCAAATCCTATCCATAATTATGAAGATGCAGGTACATACAATCCTTCATTGACGAGCACGGATAATAATGGCTGTTCAGACACGACGACATTCAATGTGATTACAGCATATCCGCTACCGGAAAGTAATTTCACAATGGAGCTTTTGGACTCCTGTGGCATACCTGCACAGGTTCAATTCATGGAGACAAGCACAAATGCCGATGGTTATGAATGGAATTTCAATGATCTAGATCTAACCAATCTGAACAATCCTTCCTATACCTTTAACGAGGCTGGAATTCAGCAAATCACACTGATTAGTTACACGCAGTTTAATTGTAGAGATACGGTAAGCCAAACTATTGAGTTGTTTGAGCAACCATTTGCAGATTTCGAACTGGAACCTGTCAGCGGCTGTCAGCCAGTTACTTTCCAGCCAGTTGCCATGGCTTTCAATACCGAATCCTACCAATGGTTTATTGGTGATAGTCTATATAACGAAGGTGGACTGAATCCTACAATTACCTTGGAAGAAGCTGGAGCTTATGACATTTCGCTCGTAGCTGGCAATATGGATATTTGCTTTGACACCTTGACCTTGGAGAGTCAGGTCGAAGTATTGCAGCAACCCTTTGCAAACTTTACTTGGGTGGAAAATCCAGAAGGACAACCTGCTCAGAGTATTCAATTCATCAGCTTATCGGAGCATGCAGATCAACATTTCTGGGATCTAGGAGATGGAACATTAACTACAGAGATCAATCCTATACATAGGTATTTTGAAGGAGTACCTGTTGATATTCGACTTCAGGTAGTCAACAATAATGGTTGTGAACACGATACCTTGGTAAATATCATTCCACCATTATTCGGTAGCCTATATGTTCCTAACGCATTTACGCCGGATTATGGTAACCAGGAAGCAACTATGTTCCTTCCAAAAGGTATTGGATTGAGTGAATACAGACTTCAGATATTCTCTACTTACGGTCAGTTGATCTGGGAATCAACCTTATTGCATGACGGTTCACCGGCAGAAGCCTGGGATGGGACTTATAACGGACAGGACTTACCTCAGGATACTTATGTGTGGAAGGTTTATGCCGTATTTGAAGACGGACGCGAATGGGTAGGAACAGAAACCAAAAACGGGAAAGTACTTAAGATGGGAACGGTGCTCCTTTTGAGATAAAAAAAATCCCAGGCAGTTTTGCCTGGGATTTTTTTATTTAGCCTTAAAGGATCCTTTTAAATTTTCTTTAATCCTTGATTCTATATCTTCAATATTTGCAGGTTCAAAAGCTCTTCCTGTTACCTTTTCAAAAAGCTCGATGTATCGTTCTGAAACTTGCTGAACAAATGCATCTGGCATATCAGGCATAGTCTGTCCTTCTAATCCCTGAAACCCATTTTCCATCAACCACTCGCGAACAAACTCCTTGGATAATTGCTTTTGTTGCTCCCCATTTGCCTGTCTCTCTTCGTAACCATCTGCATAGAAATAACGAGAGCTGTCCGGTGTATGTATCTCATCAATAAGCACGATCTCATCCCCTATCTTACCAAATTCATACTTGGTATCAACCAAAATCAAGCCCTGCTTTGCAGCCATCTCTGTACCTCTTTGAAAGAGCGCACGCGTATATTTTTCTAATTTTTGATAATCGGACTCCGAAACGATTTCCTGCTTTATGATTTCTTCTCTGGAGATGTCTTCATCGTGCCCTTCATCGGCCTTTGTAGCTGGCGTGATAATTGGACTAGGGAAAGCATCATGCTCTTTTAATCCATCTGGCATTTCAACACCACACAGGATACGTTCACCAGACTTGTAGGTTCTCCAAGCGTGCCCGGTTAGATAACCGCG
>OMKD01000007.1 GCA_900299495.1 Sphingobacteriales bacterium | reverse complement strand
TATTAATATGGGACATTACTGATCCATGTTCACCAAAGGGACAAGCCGTATCAGATGAGGGTTCTATAAAATCTTTTGGAGCTAACGCAGGTGAGTTTAGCCAATTTGTAGCTTTCAACACCGCTGAAGCATATGAAGACATTACCTATGAAGGGCTTGTTCCCAACCAAAACCTTCATGGCTTGGATGCACCGGATATGATTATTATCAGTCCCCAGGTTTATATGAGTCAAGCCATGCAACTTGCTGAACACAGATCTAACTTAGATGATATAAGCGTTAGTATTATCCAACCCGTTCAAATATTCAATGAATTTTCATCTGGAAAACCTGATGCAGCAGCAATCCGTAATTTTCTGAAGTTGATCTATGAAAAAGATCCGAACAAGTTAAAATATGTCTTACTACTTGGAGATGGCTCATTTGACAACCGAAACATTCTTGGTTTAGGCACAAACTATGTGATCACCTATGAAACAGAATCATCACTTAGTCCTATTTACGCATACCCTTCTGATGACTACTATGGCCTATTAGATGATGGAGAGGGTACAATTACTGAAAATGATCTGCTAAACGTATCAATAGGAAGACTTCCTGTAAAGACTGTGGATGAGGCAGCTGGCCTTGTAAATAAAATTATCCGCTATGATGATAAAAAGTTAACTCAAGGTGACTGGAAACTAAGATCAGTGTTTGTAGGAGATGACGAGGACAACTCTAAGCATTCAAAGGATTCGGATAAACTTGCTAAGCAAATGGATGAAAAGTATGACTGGGCCAATGAGGAAAAGATATACATAGATGCCTTTGAACAAGAATCAACCTCTTTTGGCACAAGGGTACCTGAAGCACGAGCGGCTATCAACAATAACTTATTCAAAGGAGCACTCTCTGTAATATATCTAGGGCATGGAGGTTCGATTGGGTGGGCTCAGGAGCGAATTCTTCAAATGCAGGATATTCTCAATTTCAACAACACAAATAAACTCCCTGTTTTCCTGACAGCTACCTGTTCTTTTTCAGGATATGATGATCCAAAATTCACCTCTGGAGGAGAGGAGACCATTTTAAATCCCGATGGTGGTGCTATTGCTATGTTCACAACTGTAAGAGCTGTTTTAGCAAATGACAACTATGAATTATCTAGTATAATTGTTGATACGCTATATACTACTTCTGATGAAGGCGCTATGCGTTTTGGTGATGCAATAATAGCAGCTAAGAACAACCCAACGGTAAGTGCATCCAACCACAGAAAATTCACTTTATTGGGAGATCCAAGTCAACAAATTGCTATCCCTGCTTATGAAATCTCAACAACGCATATCAATAATCAAGCCATTGATCAAAATGCACCAGACACCTTATCATCGCTTGAACTTGTGACAATCAGAGGAAAGGTAAATGATCTGAATGGATCTGACCTAACATCTTTTAATGGGGAATTATATATATCTGTTTTCGATAAAAAAGTAACCAACCAAACGCTCGGTCAAGACTCAGGCTCCCCTATTTTCAGCTATGATGTACAGAAAAATATCATTTTTAAAGGTCGCTCCTCTATCACAGCGGGTCAATTCGAATTTTCCTTTGTTGTCCCTAAAGATATTTCCTTTGAATATGGGAATGGTAAAATCAGCTATTATGCTATCGAGTCAAACGGAAATAGTGAGGCAAAAGGAAGCACTGAACAAATAATCATTGGAGGTTCTTCTGATAATGCTATTGTGGATGATGAAGGGCCAGAAGTAGAAGTTTACATGAATAATGAAAACTTTGTATTTGGGGGTATTACTGGAACTGATCCAATCCTGTATGTAAAACTAAAGGATGATAATGGAATAAATATAGTAGGTAACAGCGTAGGTCATGACCTTACGGGTACTTTGGATGAAAACACCCAAAACACCTTCCTACTCAATGATTATTATGAGTCTGAATTAGATACCTACAAAGAAGGCATTATTAGATACCCATTGAATAATATCAGTGAGGGCAGACATGAGATCAGAGTAAAAGCCTGGGACATTGCTAATAACTCCAGTGAGGGGTATACTGAATTCATTGTAAGTTCCTCTGGTAAAATTGCACTTGAACAAGTACTGAATTATCCTAATCCTTTTACGAATAGCACCTGCTTCCAATTTGAACACAATATGGAGGGTCAAACTATGGATATTCAAGTTCAAATTTTCAGCATATCAGGAAAATTAGTTCAAACTATTGACACGCAAATTAATACACAGGGCAGCCGTTTAGGACTTGGAGACTGCATCCGCTGGGACGGAAAGGATGACTTTGGATCTGAGCTTGCAAAAGGGGTTTACATCTACAAGATCAAAGCCCAGGCTCAGGGAGGCACAGGACTTATAAGTGGTGAAAGTGACTATGAAAAACTAGTAATTCTTAAATAAACTAATATTTAAAGCGTTAAAGCCGACATAATCAAAAGACATTATGTTAAGAATTGCTGCAGCTCAATAAAAACAAATCTATTTTGTTTAATCCTTAGACCGATTAAAGACATACAAAAAGTTAATTATTAGATCAATTACTAATTTATTGTGGTGCCAAGAGCTTATCTTTGCATCAAATTAATCATGAATACATGAAAAAGTATTTTATCGGAGCTATCATTTCAATGCTCTTTGTAACGTTATCTACTACAGAATTATCTGCACAATGCATTCAGAATCAAAAAGGTGAATGGGTTCTACCTTCAGGTGAACCATGTCCAAATGCAATTATTACTGCAGTACCATTCCTTAGAATATCTGCAGATGCAAGAGCCTCGGGTTTAGGTGATGCGGGTATTGCACTAAGTGCTGATGCTAATAGTCTAGGATTCAATGATTCAAAGTTGGTTTTCGCAGAAGAAGATATGGGTGTAAGTTTATCCTATACCCCTTGGTTCAGGAATATCAATATTACGGACATGTATATAGCCTATCTGTCCGGCTATAAAAAACTTGATGATCTGCAAGCATTTGGAGGAAGTATAAGGTTCTTTTCATTTGGTAATATCGTATTTACAGACGAAAATGGACAACCGATAGGTGAAGGAAATCCTCAAGAGGCTGAGATGAAATTAGCTTATGCGAGAAAACTGGGTGATAAACTTGGCTTTGGCATTGGTGGTAAGTTCATCTACTCAGACTTAGCTTCTAATCAGACCGTGCAAGGACAAACGATTAGTGTTGGTCTTGCAGGTGCAGTTGATATATCAGCTACCTACATGGATGAGATTGAAATTGGTAATACAGATACTGATTTGACTGTAGCACTATCAGCTACGAATATAGGATCTAAAATCACATACCTTAACGCAGCAAACAATGCTAAGGATTATCTACCAACAAATTTAGGTTTGGGTACAGCTTTAAACTTCAAGCTTGATGAATATAACGAATTGGCACTAGTAGCTGATTTCAATAAATTAATGGTACCTACTACCTGTTTTGGTGCTGAATGCGATGAAGATGGTAATCTAATTCCGGATTATCTGGAGCTAAACCCAATCGCTGCTATGTTCTCTAGTTTCGGTGATGCACCGAATGGTTTTAGAGAAGAGATGGCAGAGATATCAATCTCAACAGGTTTAGAATACTGGTATAACAATCAATTTGCACTAAGAGGAGGATACTTTTACGAGAGTGCAACTAAAGGAAACAGAAGATTTGCAACACTTGGTACAGGTCTTAGATATAATGTATTTGAGATTAACCTTTCTTACTTGATTTCGATCAATCAGAACAACAATCCACTTGCAAATACGCTACGTTTTGCTTTGATCTTTAACTTAGGTGAAGAATAGAATAGCAGGTAGTAAAAATGAAAAAAGGCTTACTGGTTTACATCCAGTAAGCCTTTTTTAATGCATATCTATTAAAAGCTTAATCTCAAACCACCCAATAAAGAAGCGCACAATCCGCTACTAGTTTAAGCTCTTAAGAGCCCATTCATCCAATTTATTCCAAGCTATTAAGGAGATAGCTTATTAGCCATTAGAATTACTTAAACAAACTAAGTATAGGGCATAAAAAAAAGCCCAGACGATAATCGCCTGAGCTTTTTTATTTTATAAGGAAAGATGTTAATTAAGCATCTTTGCTTTCTTCATTAGTTTCTTCAGCTGAAGTCTCCTCAGAAGCAGTTTCCTCATTTACCGTTTCGGCAGCTGCATCAGTTGTAGCTGTCTCGGTTGTTGTAGCTGGAGCATCAGTTGCCTTCTTCTTAGAACGACGACGACGGCTAGGCTTCTTAGTATCCTCAAGGTTGTAAACTTCGTTGAAGTCAACAAACTCGATCATTGCCATTTCTGCACCATCTGAACGACGGAATCCAGTTTTAATAACACGAACATAACCACCAGGTCTGTCCCCTACTTTCTCAGCAATAGTGCCGAAGATTTCTTTAACAGCCTCTTTGTTCTGAAGGTATGAGAAAACAACGCGACGAGAGTGCATTGTATTTGATTTACCTTTAGTAACGATAGGCTCAATGAATTTTCTAAGTGCCTTTGCTTTAGCAAGTGTAGTTTCAATACGCTTGTGCTCTACAAGAGCGATAGCTAGGTTTCTTAAAAGCGCTTTTCTGTGCGCGGCTTTTCTGCCAAGGTGGTTGAATTTCTTACCGTGACGCATAACAAATTGTTTTAAAAAAATGAATAACATCGTAGCATGCTCACCACAAAGGAGCAGGTGCATTACTACAATTAAGAAAAGACCAAGCTAGAGGCTTAGTCTTCGTCAATCTTATATTTTGACAAGTCCATACCGAAAGTCAGACCTTTCTCTGTAAGAAGCTCCTCGATTTCTACAAGTGACTTCTTACCAAAGTTTCTGAATTTCAATAGCTCGTGTGTGTCATACTTAACCAACTCAGCAAGTGAATTGATTTTAGCTGCCTTCAAACAGTTATATGCACGAACTGACAAGTCAAGATCTTCCAATGAGGTCTTAAGAAGCTTGCGCATGTGAAGGATATGCTCATCCACAACATCGTCTTTGCGTTCTTTACCAGTATCGAAAGTAATATTTTCATCCGTGATAAGCATCAAGTGCTTGATCATGATACGTGAAGCTTCCTTGATCGCTTCTTCCGGGTGGATAGTACCATCCGTCTTAACAGTGATTGTAAGCTTCTCATAATCGGTACGCTGACCAACACGAGTATTTTCAATTTTGTAAGCTACGTTTTTAATTGGCGTATAGATAGAATCAATTGGAATAACACCAATCGGAGCATCTTTAGGCAAATTCTCATCAGCTGGCACATAACCACGACCGTGAGAAACCGTAAGCTCAAGCTCTAGGTTTACAGAAGGCTCCATTGAGCAAATGTGAAGATCAGGATTCATGATCTTGAATACATTTGTGAACCCTTCGATATCCCCTGCAGTGAATACTTCCTTACCACTAATAGTAAGGTAGATCTTTTCGTTTGTCAAGCTGTCTTCCTGAAGAACCTGCTTAAGACGAACCTGCTTAAGGTTTAGGATAATGTCAACAACATCTTCTACTACACCTTTGATAGTAGCGAATTCATGACTTACACCAGCGATACGAACCGCTGAGATTGCGTATCCTTCAAGTGATGATAAAAGAACTCTTCTTAGAGAGTTACCTACAGTTTGACCAAAACCTGGCTCAAGCGGCTTAAATTCGAAGACACCTTCGAATTCATCAGCTTTTTGCATTACAATCTTGTCAGGCTTCTGAAAGTTTAATATGCTCATATTAAATATGCTAGACTTTATATTATTGACCAGTTAAATTCAACTAATAGAGGGGGTGGAACAGGTTTTTCTCAATATAGCACAAGCAGATAGAATTGCCTTACACAACTCTATCTGCCTAATATATATAAAAAAAACAACAATTCGAAATTACTTAGAGTACAATTCGACAATAAGCTGTTCGTTAATATTCTCAGGAATCTGATCTCTTTCTGGCGTAGAAAGATACTTTCCTTCCATCTTATCAGCGTTAAACTCTAACCATCCGAACTTACGAACGTCTGATTTAGACTTAACTGAATCTACAATTACAGTATTTGCTTGAGATTTTCCACGTACAGTAACAACGTCACCAGCGCGAAGCGTTACAGAAGGTACATTAGATACAACACCGTTAAGAACGATATGTTTATGTGTAACCAACTGACGAGCAGCTCTACGTGTAGGGGCAATACCTAGACGGTAAACGGTGTTGTCTAAACGAGACTCCAAAAGTTGAAGTAAAACTTCACCTGTTACACCACCTTTACGGCTTGCTTTTTCAAATAAGTTACGGAACTGTCTTTCCAATACTCCGTATGTGTACTTAGCTTTTTGCTTTTCCATCAATTGCTTAGCATAGTCAGACTTGTTCTTTCTGCGTCTGCCATTACCATGCATACCCGGAGGGTATTTCTTTTTATCAAAGGCTTTACTCGGGCCGAAGATAGCTTCTCCAAGTGCGCGAGCTTTTTTGGCCTTAGGACCAGTATATCTTGCCATTTTTCTTCTAAAATAAAGTTAAATAATATCCACCAATGGAATTACACACGTCTCTTCTTAGGAGGACGACATCCGTTGTGTGGAACAGGCGTCACGTCGTAAATGCGTGAGATCTTAATACCTGCAGAGTCTACCGCACGGATTGCAGCTTCACGACCTGCACCAGGACCTTTAACGTATACTGTAGCAGAACGCATACCAGCTTCGTTAGCAGTCTTAGCAGCATCAGATGCAGCAATTTGAGCAGCATAAGGAGTGTTCTTCTTAGAACCTCTGAAACCCGCTTTACCAGCAGATGCCCAAGAGATTACTTCTCCTTTCTTATTCGTGATAGAGATAATGATATTATTGAAAGAAGCTTTGATGTATACCAAACCTTCCGGGTCAACTTTTACATTTCTCTTTGCACGAGAACTTCTATTTTGTGCCATTTACCTCTAGATTTACGAGATCCTATAACCAGGCAAGAAACCCGATTACTACCTCATAATTACAAATTATTTAGTCGCTTTCTTCTTGTTTGCCACAGTCTTACGTTTTCCTTTACGAGTACGAGCGTTTGTCTTTGTACGCTGCCCACGAAGAGGAAGACCTTTTCTGTGTCTCAAACCTCTGTAACATCCGACATCCATAAGACGCTTGATGTTCATCTGAACCTCAGATCTTAATTCACCCTCAACAGTGTATTCGTTCTGAATAAGGGTAGTGATACTACGAATGTTCTCATCATTCCAGTCTCCAACCTTAGTGTTACCATCAATGCCGCACTTCTCTAGGATCTCAGCTGAACGAGTAGGTCCAACTCCATAGATGTATGTCAATGCGATAATACCACGCTTGTTTTTTGGAAGATCATTTCCTGCTATTCGAGCCATTATCTTACTGTTTTATACAATTATTATCTACCAATATTACCCCTGACGTTGCTTAAACTTAGGGTTCTTCTTATTGATAATATAAATTTTACCTTTTCTTTTCACGATCTTGCAATCTGCAGAACGCTTCTTTACCGACGCTTTAACTTTCATTATGCTAAGCTTTTAAGTTTCTCTTATTTGTATCGGTAGATTATTCTACCTCTCGTCAAATCGTATGGAGACATTTCAACTGCTACCTTATCTCCTGGAAGAATACGAATATAGTGCATTCTCATTTTCCCTGAAATCGTAGCAACAATCTGATGATCATTACCCAAACGTACTTTGAACATTGCATTTGACAATGCTTCTACAATTGTACCGTCTTGTTTAATTAGATCTTTCTTTGCCATACATTTATTTTCGGTGTGCGAAATTAACCAATTTTTGACTAAAATTAAAGTTTCACACCATTTTTTTACTAATAAACTGAATTTCTTAAAAAACCCCTACAGCCTGTACATTTGGATTTTTGTCCAGTGCACTTTCTATAAGCGTGTGATCCGACAGAATATCTGCCTTTTCACGACCCACCGCTACTGTATGTTCAAAATGTGCAGATGGTTTGTGGTCTTTCGTAATGATAGTCCAACCATCTTCAGCGTGCCCAATGGCGCGCTTGCCCATATTGATCATAGGCTCAATAGCAATAACGAGTCCTTCTTTCATTTTTGGTCCATTACCTTTTCGTCCATAGTTAGGCACCTCAGGTGCTTCATGCAATGAACGACCAATACCATGACCAACTAATTCACGCACAACGCCATAATTATTCTCACGTTCTGCATAGTATTGCACAGCATGACCTATGTCACCGATACGATTCCCTTCCACTGCCTTATCAATGGCCTTATAAAGGGAAGTATTTGTTGTTTTCAAAAGTCGAAGTACATCATCGCTGACTTCACCTATTGGAAACGTGTAAGCACTGTCACCAAAGAAATCATTCATGTACACCCCACAATCCACAGAAATAATATCTCCATCTTTGAATACCATTTCGGTTGGAATACCGTGAACAACTTGTTCATTAACGGATACGCAAAGCGTTGCTGGAAAACCATTATAACCTTTAAACCCTGGAACTGCACCATGATCTCGAATAACAGTCTCTGCTACTCTATCTATTTCCAGTCCGGTGATACCAGGCTTCAATATACTACCCACTTCGGACAGAGCTTTGCAAACAAGCAAACAGCTTTGTCTAATCAATTCAATCTCCTCTTTGGTTTTGTAGTATACCATAAAAATTTCATTCAAAAATAACCGCGTCAGAAAGCAGTTTAGCTAAACGTACATTCTGACACGGATTAAATTATATTGCTGATCGAATTAAGTATGGATTACATACCTGCTCCGATGTTCTGCATGCTTGATTGCTTTCCTTGAATTCTTCCTGATTTCATAAGACCATCATAGTGCTTAAGAAGAAGGTAAGATTCAATTTGAGCAAGTGTATCAAGTACTACTGCTACTAGGATCAAAAGTGACGTTCCTCCGAAGAAGATTGCGAATCCTTGGTTTACACCAGCCGCTACTGCAAAAGCAGGAAGGATAGCGATAAGACCTAGGAAGATTGAACCTGGAAGTGTAATTCTTGAAGTAATCGTATCAATCAAGTCTGCTGTAGGCTGTCCTGGCTTAACACCTGGGATGAATGCATTCATATTCTTCAAATAATCAGCATAATCCTTAGGGTTAACCATCAATGCTGTATAGATATAGGTAAATCCAACAACAAGGATGAAAGCAAGGATACTTGAAATTACAGAGAACGGATTTGATAGCTGTGCATAAAGACCTCCACCAAGTTCTGACCCGTTGCTAATCAAATACTGTCCGATCGTAGCCGGAAGGAAGAGAATAGCCTGAGCGAAGATAATTGGCATTACACCAGCTGCATTCACTTTTAAAGGAATGAAGTCACGCTCATTTTGCATTTTCATACCTGCGATATTTGATCCTCGTCCAGAAACCTGTTTAGCGTATTGAACTGGGATTCTACGGATACCTTGTACAATAAGTACAGTTACCATAATAATACCGAACAATGCTGCCAATTCAAGAATCAATACAAGGAATGTACCGGACTGAGCTCCGATCTCAGCTGCGAAAGATTGAGGTAGTGATGCAATGATACCTACTGTAATAAGTAGAGATACACCGTTACCAATTCCACGGTCTGTGATACGTTCACCCAACCACATTGCAAATATTGTACCTGCAGAAAGTATGATTAGATTACAGATTGTAAAGATAGGCATACTAATTCCATCCATTACTAAACCATCATTAGCGATCATTCGTAGATACGCTGTACCCTGAAGGAAGGTAATAGCTAGAGTCAGTGCTCTGGTGATCTGCGTTAGCTTCTTACGACCAGTTTCACCATCTTTCTGAAGGCGTTGGAAGTAAGGTACTGCGAATCCCAACAACTGAATGATGATGGATGCAGTAATGTAAGGCATGATACCCAGTGCGAATACAGAAGCAGAATTGAACGCACCACCTGTAAAGGTGTTGATCAAATCAAGAAGGTCTTTTGCACCTTCTGCAGCATCCTGCGCTTGGATTTTAGACGCATCTACACCAGGTAGTACGATAAAAGCTCCAAATCTGTAAACTGCTAGTAAACCAATGGTCAGAAGAATACGCTTGCGTAATTCTTCAATATTCCATATGTTATTTAATGTAGTTAAAAATCGTTTCATTAGTGGTCAGTTATACAAGGTTAACACTACCGCCTTTTGCTTCAACGGCTTCTTTTGCTGAATTAGAAGCAGCGTGAACACTGATCGTAAGAGCCGTATTCAATTCCCCCGTAGCTAACAACTTCACCCTATCGGTTTTTCTCACAACATTAAGTTCAACAAGCTTCTCAATATCGAAGTTTGTTTCATTGTGCTTTGCAGCAAGAGCTTCAAGTCTTCCTAGGTTAAGAGCAACATACTCTACACGTGTAGGATTTTTGAAACCTCTTTTCGGCAAACGCATTTGAAGAGCCATCTGACCACCTTCAAAGTGACGCTTGCGGCTATATCCAGAACGAGACTTTTGTCCCTTGTGTCCACGAGTGGAAGTACCACCTCTGGTCGAACCTTGCCCACGAGCAATTCTCTTTCCAGATTTCACAGACCCTTTTGCTGGTTTTAAATTATGCAGTTCCATATCTACAGAATTTTCAAATTCAAATAATTGACAAAATCTTAAGCCTCTTCAATTTTCACTAAATGGCTTACTTTCTTAATCATCCCCATAATTTGAGGAGTAGCTTCGTGCTCGACAGTTTGATTCATCTTACGAAGCCCTAGTGCTAGAACGGTAGCTTTCTGCTTAGCAGGACGACCGATTACACTCTTTACTTTAGTTACGCGAACTTTTCCCATCTCTAATAAATTTTGACCGCTTAAAATAGCAGTAATTTTTAACCATTGAAAAGTTTATCCATAGAAATTCCTCTTTGATTAGCAATTTCTTTAGGACTACGCAATTTTTTCAAGGCATCAATAGTAGCCTTCACCACGTTGTGTGGGTTAGAAGACCCTTGAGACTTTGCCAATACATTTTGTACACCTGCGATTTCTAGAACTGCACGCATACCACCACCAGCAATAACACCGGTACCATCAGAAGCTGGCTTGATCAACACACGACCTGCGTCGAACTTACCTAACTGCTCATGAGGAATTGTACCATTGATAAGTGGGAACTTGACAAGATTTTTCTTTGCTTCATCAACAGCTTTGGAAATAGCTTCAGATACATCTCTGGCTTTTCCTAAACCGTGACCAACAGATCCTTTACCGTCACCTACAACAACGATTGCTGCGAAGCTGAAGGTACGACCACCTTTAGTCACTTTAGCTACACGGTTAAGCTTTACAAGCTTTTCCTTCAGCTCTGACTCAGTGGATTTTACTCTATTATTCGTTTTCTTTGCCATTTTCGACTGAATTTATGAATTAGAACTGAAGACCACCTTCACGCGCTCCGTCAGCCAAAGCTTTTACACGACCGTGGTAAAGATACCCGCTACGATCAAATTTAGCTTTAGTAATATTTTTTGCAACCATACGCTCAGCAAGTAATTTACCTACCTGAGTAGCGGCTTCGATTTTCACTTTACTATCAACTCCAGCCTCGATAGAAGATGCAGCAGCTAAAGTAGTACCGTTTACATCATCGATTGCCTGGCAGTAGATTGCCTTGTTACTGCGAAAAACGCTTAGACGAGGACAAGTTGCTGTCCCTTTCACTTTCTTCTTAACGCGCAAGTGAATTTTTCTTCTCTTTGCTTCTTTAGTTAATTTCATAATATTTAAGTTTTGGCCTTAGTGTAAGATCCCGGATCCAACCCAAGGCCCTACTAAATGAAATTTTAATTAAATTATTCTTACTTGGCAGCTGTCTTACCTGCTTTACGACGGATTTGCTCACCCACAAAGCGAATACCTTTTCCTTTATAAGGCTCAGGTTTTCTGAACGCTCTGATCTTAGCAGCAACCTCACCAATCAATTCTTTGTCAGCACTTTCAAGAACAACTTTTGGATTCTGACCTCTTTCAGAGACAGTAGTTACCTTAACTTCTTCTGGAATAGCGAAGAAAATAGGGTGTGAATATCCAAGAGTAAGTTCTAGAAGTTGACCTTGATTTGATGCACGGTAACCGACACCGACAAGTTCTAATTCTTTTTTAAACCCAGTTGAAACACCTTCTACCATGTTGGCGATCAATGAACGGTAAAGACCGTGCATTGCTTTGTGGCGTTTTTGTTCTGTAGGGCGTTTTACTGTCAATACACCTTCTTCAACGTCAATCGAAAGATCTTGATTAACCTGTTGAGTCAAAGTAGCGTTTTTTCCTTTTACCGTTACCAAATTACTTTTTGAAATGGTAATTTCTACTCCTGCTGGTATATTGATAGGTGCTTTTCCAATACGAGACATGACCTATTATTTTATTATTTAAACAAAAATCAGCTTTCCTGTATAAACAAAAAAGCTATTAATATACGAAACAAAGTACTTCTCCTCCAACGTTCTGAGAACGAGCTTGTTTGTCTGTCATTACACCTTTAGATGTAGAGACAAGCGCAATACCCAAACCGTTGATTACACGAGGTAAGTCATTTGCTTTTCTATACTGACGCAAACCTGGCTTTGAAACACGCTCTAGTTTGCGAATAACAGGCACATTATTGGAATCGTACTTAAGAGCGATTCTGATCACATTCTGGCCATTCTCATTAGTATCAAATTTATACTTAAGAATGTAACCCTGATCATAGAGTATCTCTGTGATCGCTCTTTTTAATTTTGAGGAAGGAATGACTACCATCTTATGGCTAGCCAATTGTGCATTTCTGATACGAGTCAGAAAATCTGCAATAGGATCTGTTACAATCATCTTAATTAGTTTAGAGTTCAGACATTATGTGTGAAACAGGTACCGTAATCGATAACCCTAAACACCCAACTTATCTAATTTATATTACCAACTTGCTTTGGTAACACCTGGAATTTTACCCGCTAGAGCCATTTCTCTGAATTGTACTCTGCAGATTCCAAATCTACGCATATATCCCTTAGGACGACCCGTTAGTTTACAACGGTTATGCATACGAACTGGTGATGCGTTCTTTGGAAGTTTATCCAATGCATCGTAATCACCAGCCTCTTTTAGTGCTTTACGCTTTTCAGCATACTTGGCAACCATTCTGGCACGCTTTGCTTCACGTGCGATTACTGATTTTCTAGCCATTGTTAGCTTATTTAAAAGTTTAATTATCGTTGATTCTTGAATGGAAGTCCGATCAACTTCAACAATTCAAGTGCTTCAGCATCAGTTTCAGCAGAAGTAACGAAGGTGATATCCATACCTGTGATCTTGTTTACCTTATCGATATTGATCTCAGGGAAGATGATCTGCTCAGTAATACCCATTGAGTAGTTACCTCTTCCATCGAAACTTTTGTCATTGATACCTCTGAAATCACGTACACGTGGTAGAGCAACTGAGATCAAACGATCAAGGAATTCCCACATGCGCTCATTTCTCAGTGTAACGCGAGCACCGATAGTCATACCATCACGAAGTTTGAAGTTCGATACTGATTTCTTTGCCTTAGTAGGCACAGCCTTTTGGCCAGAAATCATAGTCATCTCATTCAAAGCATGCTCCACTAACTTTTTGTCCTGAGTAGCAGCACCAACACCCTGGTTGATACAAATCTTCTCAATACGAGGAATCTGCATCACAGAGCTATACTGGAATTTCTCCATTAAAGCTTTCTTAACTTCTTCCTGATATTTTACTTTAAGTCTTGGTTGATTCATTACTTAATGATTTCTCCAGATTTTTTAGAATAACGTACCATCTTGCCGTTTTCCTCTCTGCGACCAATACGAGTTGGCTCACCAGATTTAGGATCAACGAGCATCAGATTAGAAATATGAATCGGAGCCGGCGTCTCAGTGATACCACCTTGTGGGTTATCATTTGTTGCCTTTAGATGCTTCTTCACCATATTTGTATCTGCCACAATTGCGCGATTTTCAGAAGTCAATACTTCTAACACCTCACGCGGGGTGTCTCCTTTGCTTGCACCAGCTACCACGATGACCTTGTCACCCTTTTTGATGTGCAATTTCGGTGCAAATCTGCTTTTTTTCGACATAGCTATAGTTCTTTACAACCTGAACTTAGGTCCAAGTTAATAATTTACAATACTTCTGGAGCTAATGAAACGATTCTCATGTAATCGCGGTCACGTAACTCTCTAGCTACAGGTCCGAAAATACGAGAACCTCTAGGCTCTTCACTTGCATTCAATAGCACCACTGCATTATCGTCGAAACGGATATAAGTTCCATCCTTACGACGAATTTCTTTCTTCGTACGCACTACAACTGCTTTAGTAACGGTTCCTTTCTTTACGTTACCACCTGGAGAAGCTTCTTTTACTGTAACAACGATTTGGTCACCAATTGAAGCGTAACGACGCTTACTACCTCCCAAAACTTTGATACAAAGAACCTCTTTTGCTCCAGAGTTGTCTGCTACTTTTAATCTTGATTCTTGCTGGATCATAACTTTTCAATTTATCGATCGCTGGCAAACCAGCAATAGAATATGATTATTTAGCTCTTTCTATGATTTCAACCAATCTCCAACGCTTGTTCTTAGACATTGGACGGATTTCCATGATACGAACTAGATCACCAACATTACAATCGTTGTTAGCATCATGCGCCATGAATTTTTTGGTTTTCTTTACGAACTTACCGTAGATCGGGTGACGAAGACGACGCTCAACCTGCACGCTGATTGACTTCTCCATAGCATTGCTCACCACAGTACCCACACGAGTTTTACGCAAATTTCTTTGTACTTCCATCACAAATGGTTTAAGAACTGGACTTTGCCAGCTCTGATAAAATTATTTATTTGCCTTTCTTTCTTCTGAAACGGATCTTTGAGCGACCTGCTAGTTCTTCATCAGACATTTCCGCCATCTCACGACTACGGATTTCTGTGTTCAAACGAGCGATGTCACGTCTAAGCGCTCTCAGTGAAAGAGGATTTTCAAGACCAGTTACCGCATGGTCAAAACGAAGCTGCTTGTACTCATTTTCCTTGTTCGCTAACTCGTTCTTCAAGTCTTCATTTGAAAAATCCTTGTACTCTAAAGATTTATTGCTTGCCATTACCTTTCGACGTTAATGGTTAAAAAATAATTAATCTACGTAGTCAGGGCGCACAGAAACCTTAGTCATTACAGGTAACTTTTGCGCGGCTAAGCGCAATGCCTCCATTGCTACTTCTTTTGGCACACCATCAAGTTCGAACATAACACGTCCTGGCTTAACAAGTGCTACCCAATGATCCAATGCACCCTTACCTTTACCCATACGTACCTCTGCAGGCTTCGATGTGATCGGCTTATCAGGGAAAATACGGATCCAAACCTTTCCTTCCCTCTTCATGTAACGGGTCATCGCGATACGAGCAGACTCCAGCTGACGGCTAGTAATACGTCCTTGTGTAGTCGCCTTCAATCCAAAGCTACCGAAAGAAACCTTGCTTCCTTTGTATGCAAGACCATTGTTTCTTCCTTTATGTTGCTTACGATATTTCGTCCTTTTCGGCTGTAACATTATTAAAACTATTTGTAAGTAGCACCCATTTTTAGGCACCACCAGTTGTTAACAATCAACAACACCCTTCAGTCAGTGCAGTACACACCTATCCTGAAAAGCGAGGCAAAGGTACATTATTTTTTTGGAAATAAATAATTTCCTTTACCTAATTTATTGACAGTGAAACTAAAAGCAATTAAGAGTTCTTCTGTTGTCTTCCTGCTCTTCTGTTACCACCGCCACGACGACCATCTCTACGACCACCGCCTCTGCGACCGCCTTTGTCTTTATTCATGTCAAAACCAGCATTTGGAGAAAGATCTCTCTTACCAAGTACCTCACCTTTACAGATCCATACTTTGATACCGATCTTACCGTATACGGTTTGAGCTTCAACTAAAGCGTAATCGATGTCAGCTCTGAAAGTATGTAGAGGCGTTCTACCCTCTTTGTACTCTTCAGAACGAGCCATTTCTGCACCATTCAAACGTCCACCGATACGAACTTTGATACCCTCGGCACCTGCACGCATAGATGACTGAATAGCCATTTTAATAGCTCTACGATAATTAATTCTACCTTCAATTTGTTGAGCGATACTTTCACCCACAATCGTTGCGTCAAGCTCTGGCTTACGGATTTCTAGGATGTTAATCTGAACATCCATTCCTGAAAGTTTCTTAAGCTCTTCGCGGATACGATCAACTTCTTGACCGCCTTTACCGATGATAATACCCGGACGTGATGTCTGGATAGTAACGGTAACGCGTTTAAGTGTACGCTCTATTACGATGCGAGCGATACCGCCCTTACGGATACGAGCTTTAAGGTATTTTCTGATTTTTTCATCTTCAACTACCTTATCACCGAAGTTCTTGCCTCCGTACCAGTTGGACTCCCATCCTCGGATGATACCCAAACGATTACCAATTGGATTCGTCTTTTGACCCATTGTTCCAATTTAATTGTTTGATCAATTGAATCCCCAGCTGTGCCGCGGACTCAGTTTATTCAACTGTTAATAATTTTATTCTACAGTTTCTCCTTGCTCAGACGCTAATGGCATACTATTCTCAACCACGATAGTTACGTGATTAGTATGCTTGCGAATACGGTGTGCACGACCGTGAGGAGCAGGGCGGAAACGCTTTAGCATAGTACCCTGGTCAGAGAATGCAGTCTTAATTACAAGACCATAGTCATCTGCGCTTTCAGCACCATCTAATTTATTTTCCCAGTTAGCAACAGCAGAAAGAACTAATTTTTCCAACCACACTGCTGCTTCCTTTTTAGTAAAGCGAAGAATATCTAAAGCTTCCTCTACTTCCTTTCCTCTGATGAGGTCAACTACCAATCGCATCTTGCGTGCTGACATCGGACAGTTTCTAAGTTTAGCTACTGCTTCCATTGTATTCAATCAATTTGAATATTCAATAATCCACTTCTCTCCGAATCAGCTGATCCGGAACATCAGCGGCATTTCTTATTTCTTACCGCCGTGACCTCTG
Organism: Sphingobacteriales bacterium; assembly: GCA_900299495.1. Taxonomy (GTDB): domain Bacteria; phylum Bacteroidota; class Bacteroidia; order Chitinophagales; family Saprospiraceae; genus AM-2324. The sequence continues at coordinate 368 of OMKD01000007.1, read as the reverse complement.
AATGAACGCGTTGGAGAAAATTCACCCAACTTGTGTCCAACCATATTCTCAGTTACGTAAACAGGCACGAAAATTTTTCCGTTGTGAACTGCAATTGTCTCTCCAACCATGTCTGGAATGATCACTGAAGATCTTGACCAAGTCTTGATTGTAGTCTTCTTGCTGCTCTCCTTAGCTGCCTCAACTTTCTTTAGCAACTTGTGGAATACGTAAGGTCCTTTTTTTATCGATCTTGCCATAAAGCAATTTATTTACTTAATTACGAATTACCTTTTCTTGTTCTTACGACGAGAAACGATAAGCTTAGAAGATGCCTTACGAGTATTTCTCGTTTTCTGACCTTTAGCCATGATTCCCGTTCTTGAACG
>OMKD01000006.1 GCA_900299495.1 Sphingobacteriales bacterium | reverse complement strand
CCATATTCTTGTGAAAATGCCAATGACGATTATTTTTATGGCTTCAGTGTATGGCGAAAAATTGGTTCGAACCAATTCCAACCTGATACATGTGAAACAGGCCTGGAGGGTCGTGGGTATGAACGGATCATTGGTATAACGAATGAATCTGAAAACGGCAAGTATATTTACGTGGATGATGAAGTTGATCAAGGGAAAACCTATTGTTACCGAGTACTAGCAAACTTTGCTAAGCTTACAAATACAAATTTCCCTCAACCCTATAACTTGGTAGAAAGCCTCCCTTCCAATGAAAGTTGTGTGCAGCTAAACAGGGATGTGCCTCTAATGACTAATGTTGATGTAACAGAAACAGCAATTACAGATGGTTCCATTTTTGTCCGTTGGACAAGGCCAGTTGCCGATGACCTAGATACTTTACTAAACCCAGGTCCATACACCTATGAGTTACTAATGGCTGAAGGAATAAACGGAACAGACTTTTTCCCTACCGGATTTTCAGCGACGGCTAACAACTATTGGGAGGCAATAGATACCTTCACAACCGTTGAAAACCTGAATACGGAAAGCGAAGCATATCGTTTTAAAGTTGACTTTTACACTGCAGGTAATACAGCAGAAGTGTTTGGCTCTTCAAATCAAGCGTCTTCCGTTTTCCTAAGTATAGAACCTGGTGATGAAAAAAATCTTCTAAGCTGGGACTTCAATGTTCCTTGGGATAACATAGAATACACGGTATTTAAAGAAAACCAATCCGGCACCTTTGATAGCATAGCAACGACTGTAGAACCTACTTTCCTTGAAGAAGGGCTGGTCAATGGAAGAAACTACTGTTATTACATACGTGCCACAGGTGATTACGGTGTAGAAGGTATTGATGAACTTTTGATTAACAACTCACAAATAGCATGTGCAGAACCTATCGACCTCGTTCCACCATGCCCTCCATCACTTGATGTAAGCAATATTTGTGACGAGGCGATAAATTGTATTGATATAGACTTATATAACCAGCTAGAATGGAATAATCCTAACTTCAGTTGTGAAGGTACAGATGATGTTGTTGCGTATAATATTTACTATAAGGATAAAGTAGATGGAGAATATCAGCTTATTGAAGTTATAGGGGACCCTATGGATACTGTTTACCTCCATACACCAGATTTTGGTCTTGCAGGATGTTATGCAATAACTGCAATAGATTCCTTTGCAAATGAAAGTGTTTTCTCCAATGAAATTTGTGTGGATAATTGCCCAAGGTATGAACTTCCAAACACCTTTACACCTAATGGTGATGGAGATAATGATATCTTTGTGCCTTATCCATATTGCTTTATTGACAGAATTGAGATAAAAATATTCAACCGTTGGGGCGAATTAGTGTTTCAATCTATAGATCCTAACATTAATTGGGACGGAAAGAATCAAGCTGGAGCAGAGCTACCTGTTGGTACATATTATTACACGTGTCGAGTATTTGAAGACCGAGTAAATGGAATCATAGAAAGGGAGGATGTACTCTCCGGTTATATAGACTTATTTAGATAATTTCATTTTATGTTTACTGGAATCATAGAATCAACTGGTACTATTACCAAAATTGAAAAAGAAGGTACCAACATTCACTTTACGGTAAAAGCATCGATAACGAGTGAATTAAAAATCGATCAAAGTTTAGCACACGATGGCGTTTGCCTAACGGTAGTTGCTATAGACGGGGACGAGTACGTTGTTACGGCAATTGAAGAGACTTTAGTACGTTCGGCTATTGGTGATCGTAAAGTGGGCGATGAGTTAAATTTAGAGCGCGCAATGATCTCCAATGGTAGATTGGATGGACATATTGTTCAAGGGCACGTAGATGCTACAGGAGTCTGTGTAGGAAAAGAGAACAAGGATGGATCCTGGATCTTTACATTTGAATACAATCTCACTCCTGAACACCTACTTGTAGACAAGGGCTCCGTATGTATCAACGGAGTTAGTCTAACTGTAGTGAATCCAGTAGACAATAGATTTAGTGTTGCTATCATACCATATACTTATGAACATACTTCCTTTAAACATATTGAAATAGGTTCTAAGATCAATTTAGAATTCGATATTATCGGAAAATATATGGCGAAGTATATGCAGGTATATGCTAAACAACTTAGTGTTTAAAAATTAAAAATACCTAAAAAGAAAAAAGGCTGAGCAGGAATTCCTGCTACAGCCTTTTTTTATTGTCGATAAGGACTGACTATTAATCGTAATCCTCGTCATCTTCATACATTGCCTGACGCTCAAGGTAAGCTTCATGCTGCTCCTTACTTGTTACGAACAACTCTTCGTACTTTCTGAAACCTGTACCTGCTGGAATTGGCTTACCAACAATTACATTTTCTTTAAGACCAAGTAGGTTATCTGATTTAGCACCGATAGCAGCTGTACTTAGTACCTTAGTAGTCTCCTGGAATGATGCAGCTGAAATCCAACTAACAGTTCCTAGTGATGACTTGGTAATACCCTGAAGAAGTGGAGTTGAAGTTGCAGCAACTGCATCTCTAAACTGAACCACTTTCTTATCATTACGCTTCAAGTAAGAATTCTCTTCTCTAAGCTCTCTTAATGATACTATCTTACCAGGATAGAACGCTGTTGAATCACCAACATCAGTAATAAACTTCTTATCGAAGATCCAATCGTTCTCCTCAAGGAAAGCTTGCTTTTCAACTGCTTCACGCTCTAGGAATCTTGTATCACCTGGATCTGCAATGGTAACTCTACGCATCATTTGACGAACAATAACCTCTAGGTGCTTATTGTTAATACCAATACCCTGAGAACGATATACATCCTGAACACCATTGATAAGGTACTGCTGAACAGCTAATGGACCTCTAATCTTCAGTACGTCTCTTGGAGCTGTAGCACCATCAGATAATGGCGTTCCTGCTCTTACAAAATCACCATCTTGTACTAGGATATGCTTAGATAAACCAATTAGGTACTTGCGCTTCTGACCATCCTTAGATGCTACTGAAACCTCTCTGTTACCACGCTTAATCTTTCCAAAGCTTACCACACCGTCAATTTCAGATACAATAGCAGGGTTTGATGGATTACGTGCCTCGAATAACTCCGTTACACGTGGAAGACCACCAGTAATATCCTGAATCTGTGACTGCTTACGTGGAATCTTAGCAATTTGCTCACCACTGTTAATTCGACCACCATCTTCTACAGATAATAATGAACCTACAGGTAGGTTATAGCTTCTTAGCTCTTCACCATCGTCAGCGATAATCTTAATCGTTGGAATCTTACGCTTGTTCTTAGATTCAATGATTACCTTCTGAACGTGACCAGTTTGATCATCGCGCTCTGAACGGTAAGTCATACCCTCCTCAATACTTTCGAATTGAGCCGTACCTGCAAATTCAGATACAATAAGAGCGTTGAACGGATCCCAATCACAGATCTTATCGCCTTTAGTAATCTTAGCACCATCTTCCACATATAGGTTTGAACCATAAGGGATGTGGTGAGTCACGAATATCTTCGTTTCTTTATCATTAGTTACTCTGATCTCACCAGTTCTTGAAAGAACTACGTTACGAACAGTGTCACCATCTTTCTTTTCTACAGTACGAATACCATCGAATACTAACTTACCTTCGAATTTAGATTCGATTTCGGACTCAGTCTTGGATACTGAAGCAATACCACCCACGTGGAAGGTACGAAGTGTTAACTGTGTACCTGGCTCACCAATTGACTGAGCAGCAATAATACCTACTGAATCACCAAGTTCTGTGATACGTCCTGTTGAAGTGTTCATACCGTAACACTTACGACAGATACCACGCTTAGAATCACAGGTAAGTACCGTACGGATTGCTACAGTCTCGATACCAATCTCCTGGATGTATTCAGCCATCTCATTTGTGATGTACTCTCCTTCTCCAAGAAGTTGCTCTTTACTTTCTGGGTGATGAACTGGTCTTAGCGTGTAACGTCCTTTGATTCTGTCTGAAAGGTTTTCAACAACCTTATCACCTTCATAAAGCGTAGAAGTATCAACACCTCTTAGTGTACCACAATCTTCCTCCATAACTACTACATCCTGTGAAACATCCACTAGACGACGAGTCAGATAACCTGCATCGGCAGTCTTAAGTGCTGTATCCGCAAGACCTTTACGAGCACCGTGGGTAGAGATAAAGTACTCTAGTACGGATAATCCATCTACGAAGTTTGAAAGAATCGGGTTCTCTACAATTGCACCTCCAGAATCACCGGACTTTTTCGGCTTAGCCATTAGTCCACGAAGTCCACAAAGCTGCTTAATCTGCTGCTTGGAACCACGAGCTCCAGAATCTAGCATCATATATACTGAGTTGAATCCTTGCTTGTGTTCAGCAAGCTCTTTCATCAACACATTTGTAATATGGTTATCGGCAAATGTCCACTTGTCGATAATCTGGTTGTAACGCTCAGAGTTGGTAATTAGACCCATCTCGTAGTTACCCCAAACTTCATCAACTTCACTTTGAGCTCTGTCAAGTGTATCCAATTTAACGGATGGATTAATCAAATCTCCTAAGTTAAATGATAGACCACCTTTAAATGCCCACATGAAACCAAGCTCCTTAATCTTATCTAGGAATTCACCTGCGATAGGGAAACTTGTACGCTTGATAATGTCACCAATAATCTTCTTAAGGTTACGCTTAGTTAAAAGATCATTGATGAAAGGAAGGTGTTCAGGTACTGCTTGGTTGAATAGTACTCGACCACAAGTTGTGTCGATACGCTTCATAACTATATTACCTTCTTCATCTTCCTGCCTTGCACGTACATTGATCTTAGCGTGAAGGTCTAATTTACCTTCATTATAAGCGATCATAACCTCCTCAGCAGAGTAGAAGTATTTACCTTCACCCTGGATCTTAACCTCATCTGTAGAGCTCTTCTCTTTAGTGATGTAGTAAAGACCAAGAATCATATCCTGTGAAGGAAGTGTAACTGGTGAACCATCCTGAGGGTTCAGCATATTGTGTGCTGATAGCATCAATACCTGTGCCTCTAAGATTGCCGCATGTGATAAAGGTACGTGTACCGCCATCTGATCACCATCAAAATCGGCGTTGAACGCACCACATACCAATGGGTGAAGCTGAATCGCTTTACCTTCAATCAATGTAGGCTGGAATGCCTGAATTGAAAGTCTGTGTAGTGTTGGTGCACGGTTCAATAATACCGGGTGACCTTTCAATATATTTTCAAGGATTTCCCAAATTATAGGGTCCTTGCGATCTACTAATTTCTTAGCTGACTTAACCGTTTTTACAACGCCCCTTTCAATCAGCTTTCTGATAATAAACGGCTTGAATAACTCCGAAGCCATACCTTTTGGAAGACCACATTCGTGAATCTTCATCTTAGGACCTACAACGATTACTGAACGACCAGAGTAATCCACACGCTTACCTAGTAGGTTCTGACGGAAACGACCTTGCTTACCCTTAAGGATATCACTTAGTGACTTAAGCGGACGTCCACCCTCAGCTTTTACAGCATTGGATTTTCTAGAGTTATCAAATAATGAATCTACAGCCTCTTGAAGCATACGCTTCTCGTTTCTAAGAATCACCTCCGGTGCCTTGATCTCTAACAAACGCTTAAGACGGTTGTTACGGATAATAACACGACGGTAAAGATCATTTAGATCTGAACTTGCAAAACGTCCACCATCTAATGGAACCAAAGGTCTTAACTCTGGTGGAATAACTGGCAGATATTTGATAACTGACCATTCAGGACGGTTTTCTATACGAGTTTGACCATCACGGAAAGCCTCAACAATTCTCAAACGCTTAAGTGCTTCACTCTTACGTTGCTGAGAAGTTTCAGTTGCTGCTTGCTGACGTAATTTATAAGCCAACTCATCAAGATTCAATCGCTCAAGAAGGTCATGTACTGCATCAGCACCCATCTTAGCGATGAATTTATTTGGATCAGAATCATCTAACTGTTGATTCTCCGGTGGTAACTTATCCAGTAACTCCAGATAATCATCTTCAGTCATAAGATCCATATGTGCATAACCATGCTCTTCAGCAGCACCTGGCTGAATCACAACATAGCGCTCATAATAGATAATCGTTTCCAGTTTCTTGGAAGAAAGCCCCAACAAGTAACCAATTTTGTTTGGTAATGACTTAAAGAACCAAATATGAACTACAGGAACAACAAGCTTGATGTGTCCCATACGTTCTCTACGAACCTTTTTCTCTGTTACCTCAACTCCACATCTATCACAAACGATTCCTTTATATCGAATTCTTTTATACTTTCCACAAAAACATTCGTAATCCTTTACAGGTCCGAAAATTCTTTCACAGAAAAGACCATCACGCTCTGGCTTGTAAGAACGATAGTTTATAGTCTCAGGCTTCAATACCTCACCATACGAACGTTCCAGGATATCATCTGGAGACGATAACGATATAGTTATGCTATTGAAGGTCTGCGTATTTGGATTTGTTTTCTTCTTGAAAGACATATATTAATAGCTGTAAATTTCAAAAATTAATCAAACTTAACATCTAGTGCAAGACCTCTAAGCTCGTGCACTAATACGTTGAAGGATTCAGGAATATTTGGTTCAGGAAGATTATCTCCCTTCACTATAGCTTCATAAGCTTTCGCACGACCATTAATATCATCTGACTTAATTGTCAGTAGCTCCTGAAGGATCTTAGAAGCACCAAATGCCTCTAATGCCCATACCTCCATCTCACCGAAACGCTGACCACCAAACTGTGCTTTACCACCAAGAGGCTGCTGCGTAATAAGTGAGTAAGGTCCGATAGAACGCGCGTGCATCTTATCATCTACCATGTGAGATAACTTAAGCATGTAGATAACACCTACAGTTGCCTGCTGGTGGAATCTGTCACCTGTACCTCCATCATATAAATAAGTCTGACCTAAAGAAGGAAGATTTGCCTGTTGGATATAATCTTCAATCTCTTCAGATTTAGCACCATCGAAAATCGGTGTAGAGAATTTCAGTCCTAGTTTTTCACCTGCCCAACCTAATACAGTTTCGAAGATCTGTCCAAGGTTCATACGTGAAGGTACACCCAATGGGTTCAACACGATATCAACAGGAGTTCCATCTTCAAGGAAAGGCATGTCTTCCATACGAACTATTCTTGACACGATACCTTTGTTACCGTGACGACCTGCAAGCTTATCACCCACTTTTAATTTACGCTTTTTAGCCATGTAAACTTTAGCAAGTTGAAGTACTGAAGCAGGAAGTTCATCACCAATACTGATATTGAATACCTGACGCTTGTAGCGACCGATCTCTTCATTCAATTTGATGCTGTAGTTGTGTAGTAGACGAGCAACTAACTTATTAGTATGATCATCATCCGTCCAACCAGAATAATCTATAGAAACGTAATCAATCTCTTTCAATACAGCTGGAGAGAAATCTTTTCCTTTAGGAATAACAGCCTCTGAGTAGATACTCTTAACACCATTTGATGTTTTACCTTTCAACAAGATCAATAACTTGTCAATAAGGATTGTTCTCAACTCATTTGTCTTGATATTGTGCTGGTTCTCCATTTTAGAGATCAGCTCCTTCTCTCTTAGCTTCTGATCCTTGTCTTTCTTTGCTCTTGAGAACAATTTCTTATCAATGATAACCCCTTTAGTTGATGGAGGTGCTTTCATTGAAGCATCTTTCACATCACCAGCTTTATCACCAAAGATTGCTCTAAGAAGTTTCTCCTCTGGTGAAGGATCTGACTCACCCTTAGGTGTAATCTTACCGATAAGGATATCACCTTCTTTAACCCAAGCACCAACTCTGATAATACCATTCTCATCAAGATCCTTAATAGCATCTTCACTTACGTTTGGAATATCATTCGTCAATTCCTCCTCACCAAGCTTCGTATCACGAACCTCTAGCTCGAAGTGCTCAATGTGTAGAGAAGTAAATACATCCTCTCTTACCACACGCTCAGAAAGTACAATCGCATCCTCGAAGTTATATCCCTGCCAAGGCATGAATGCAACCTTCAAGTTTTGACCTAGTGCAAGTTCACCATTGTCAGTCGCATAACCATCACAAAGAATCTGTCCTTTAGTTACACGCTCACCCTTACGAACGATAGACTTCAGGTTTACACATGAACCTTGGTTCGTTCTTCTGAACTTGATTAATTTATATGTTTTTTTGTTATCCTCGAAAGAAACCAATTGATCTTCATCAGTTCTATCGTAGCGAATAACAATCTCATTTGCATCAACATACTCAACAACACCATCTCCTTCGGCGTTGATAAGCATTCTGGAATCACGAGCTACCTGACCTTCAAGACCTGTACCTACCACTGGAGAGGAAGGACGAATCAATGGAAGTGCCTGACGCTGCATGTTTGATCCCATTAAGGCACGGTTCGCATCATCATTCTCCAAGAAAGGAATTAGGGAAGCAGATACACCCACAATCTGGTTAGGTGCTACATCCATAAATTCAATTTCATCTGGAGAAAGAACTGGGAATTCACCCTGTTCTCTTGACTTAATACGATCCGTTAGGAAAGCTCCTGTTTCATTTAAAGGTGCATTTGCCTGAGCAATACGCTTAGTATCTTCACCTTCAGCAGAAAGGAACTGTGCAGGATTATCCAGATCAACCAAACCGTCAATTACTTTACGGTAAGGGGTTTCCAGGAATCCCATTTTATTAACCTTTGCGTGTACACACAAAGTGGAGATAAGTCCAATATTCGGCCCCTCTGGCGTCTCAATAGTACAAAGACGACCATAGTGTGAATAGTGAACATCACGAACCTCGAAACCAGCACGCTCTCTAGATAGACCACCAGGTCCTAAAGCAGAGATACGACGCTTGTGCGTAATCTCAGATAGTGGGTTCGTTTGATCCAAGAACTGAGACAACTGACTCGTTCCGAAGAAAGAGTTAATTACAGATGATAAAGTTCTTGCATTGATCAGGTCCGTAGGAGTAAATACCTCGTTATCACGAACATTCATACGTTCACGGATCGTTCTTGCCATACGGGCAAGACCTACACCGAACTGAGCATACAATTGCTCACCTACCGTACGAACACGACGATTAGAAAGGTGATCGATATCATCAATATCAGCTTTCTGGTTGATAAGATTTACAAGGTAGCTAACGATCGAGATAATATCCTCTTTCGTCAATACCAGAGTTTCTTTATCAATATCCAACTCTAGCTTTCTATTGATCTTGTAACGACCAACTTCTCCAAGGTTATATCTTTTATCAGAGAAGAAAAGCTTTTCAATAATACCTCTTGCAGTCTCTTCATCTGGCGCATCTGCACCACGTAGCTGCTTATAGATATGCTGAACTGCTTCTATTTCTGAAGAAGAAGGATCTTTTTGAAGTGTATTGTAGATAATAGAGAAATCTACATCGATATCCTGCTTTTGAAGGATAACGTGCTTTACGCCTGTTTCCAGGATAAGCTCAAGATTACTTTCATCAAGAACAGTATCACGCTCTACGATAATTTCATTTCTTGAAATAGTAGAAACCTCACCTGTATCTTCATCAACAAAGTCCTCTGTCCAAGAGCGAAGAACCCTAGCTGCAAGTTTACGACCAAGAGCATCCGTTAAGTTTTTCTTAGTTGCTTCTACTTCATCAGCAAGGTTGAAAAGGTCTAGAATAGCCTTATCATTATCGAATCCAATAGCTCTCAAAAGAGTAGTTACAGGGAATTTTTTCTTACGGTCGATGTATGCATACATGACATTATTGATGTCAGTTGCAAATTCCATCCATGCCCCTTTAAAAGGAATCACACGCGCAGAGTGAATCTTTGTACCATTCGGGTGGAAACTTTGTCCAAAGAAAACACCAGGAGAACGGTGCAATTGAGAAACAATAACACGCTCAGCACCATTGATGATGAATGTGCCTTTTGGGGTCATATATGGAATATTACCCAGGAATACATCCTGAACGATTGTTTCAAAATCCACGTGCTCTTCATCGTTACAGGAAAGACGAAGTTTAGCTTTAAGAGGAACACTATAGGTTACCCCTCTCTGCATACATTCATCCATCGAATAACGAGGAGGATCTACAAAATAATCCAGAAACTCTAATACAAAAATGTTTCTCGTATCGGTGATAGGAAAGTTTTCTTGAAAAACTTTAAAGAGACCTTCGTTCATTCTGTTCTCTGGAGTAGTCTCCAATTGGAAGAATTCGTGGAAGGACTTCAATTGAATTTCCAATAAATCTGGTTGTTCATCCTGAAGTTTGATCTTTCCAAAGTTTACCCTTTTTAACTCTGCGTGAGTTTTAGCCGTAGCGTTAGATGCCATGTACCAAGATCTTAGTTGATTATAGTAATCTGAGAAACAAACCTAATCCGGATAGTTTGTGACTCACTTTAAGAAAAAGTCGTAATAAAACAATAATCAGGGGGGAATAGCTTTATAATTCACATAAAAATAACATATGAAAGCATAAAAAAGATTTTTTATCAAAAAAAACCTCTAAATAATTATGCATTTCCCCCAAACTAACTACAATGAAATATATGAAATAGTTCAATTTGTAGTCATATAGCAATAGGCCTAGCCAAACCAAAAATGGTTCGGCTAAGCCAATAAGTTGTAAAGCGGTTACCCGCAGCTAAAATAGCTTGATTATTTAACCTCAACGCTTGCACCAACTGCCTCAAGCGCTTCTTTGATTTTCTCAGCTTCGTCTTTAGCAACACCCTCTTTAACTGGGCAAGGAGCACCGTCAACAAGTTCTTTAGCCTCTTTAAGACCAAGACCTAGAAGACCTTTAAGTTCCTTAACTACTTTTAGTTTACCAGCACCTGCAGAAGAAAGGATTACATCGAATTCAGTCTTCTCAGCAGCACCAGCATCAGCAGCACCAGCAGGACCAGCAGCAACAGCTACAGCTGCAGCAGCAGGCTCGATACCATACTCATCCTTAAGGATATCCGCTAATTCAGTTACTTCTTTGATCGTTAGATTTACCAACGTTTCTGCTAGCTCTTTTAATTCAGCCATTTTAAATAAGTTTAAATAAGTTTACCAATAATGTTAATAACATATATGGTGCGTTTACTTGGAAGCCGTACCATTAATATTTTGAAGTGCGTTCAGGCAATTACTCGCCACGCTCTTCTAGTGCCTTCAATAGACCAGTAACTTTGTTCTGACCTGATTTTAGTGCACCAACAAGGTTCTGAACTGGAGATTGTAGTAAAGTAACAATTTCTCCAAGTAGTTCCTCTTTCGATTTCAGCTTTGATAGTGCGTCAATCTGATCGTCACCAACAAATACTGCTGAATCGATATAAGCCGATTTGATAAGAGGTCTCTCATCATTATTACGGAAATCTTTGATTAAACGTGCAGGAGCATTCGCAACATCTGTAAAGATGATTGAAGTAGGACCTACTAGTGTATCATATAGTGGAGCATAATTTCGCTCTTCACCAAAAGTTTCCAAGGCTTTTTTAACAAGTGTGTTCTTAACCACACGCATTTCGATACCTTTTTCAAAGAAAAGGCCACGAAGTTTATTTATTTTTTCCACTGGCAATGTGGAAGAGTCTGCAACATAAAAGAATTGAGATGACTCAAACTTTGATTTCAACTCCTCAATTACAGCGGTTTTTTCTGCTCTAGTCATTTTTTACAATTTAGACCTAATAAGGTAAATTAACGAATAGATTTTGGATCCACTTTCACACCAGGGCTCATTGTACTAGCCACTGTAACTGACTTCATATAAGTACCTTTCGCAGTGGAAGGCTTCATTTTCACCAATGTGCTTATAAGCTCATTTGCATTCTCAGCTAGTTTATCAGCATCGAAAGAAACACGACCAATTGAAGAGTGAATGATACCATACTTGTCCACACGGAAAGCGATCTTACCACCTTTTACTTCAGATACAGCCTGAGCGATGTTCATTGTAACCGTACCAGTCTTAGGGTTTGGCATCAAACCACGAGGACCTAGAACACGAGCAACACGACCAACTTTAGCCATAACCTGAGGCATTGCAACACAAACATCAAAGTCTAACCAACCACCTTGAATCTTAGTGATTAGCTCATCCATACCAACGAAGTCAGCACCAGCATCTTTCGCTTCCTGCTCTTTATCAGGAGTACAGAATACCAAAACTCTTTTTGTTTTACCTGTACCGTTCGGAAGTGTTACTGTTCCACGAATCGCCTGATCAGCTTTTCTTGGATCCACTCCTAAACGAACGTGTACGTCAACAGATGCATCAAACTTGGTAGTATTTACTTCTTTTACCAAAGCCATAGCATCTTTCAACGCGTAAAGTGCATTGCTATCAACTTTAGCGTTTACCACTTTACGTTTTTTAGAAATCTTTGCCATTTCTCTTTAATTAAAAATGTGAGGTAATTAGCGTTTTGCCTTAAACAAAACTCCCTTCAAGCGCGATGTCTACGTTTAGACATCAATTATGTAAGCAACTCTGTGAGTTTCTTAATCTATTAAGCTTCCCAAGGAGCGTCACCTGTTACTACAAGACCCATTGATCTTGCTGTACCGGCAACCATCTTCATTGCAGATTCGACCTTAAATGCGTTCAAATCTGGCATCTTGTTTTCGGCAATGGCGCGAACCTGATCCCATGTAACAGTACCTACCTTATCACGGTTAGGAACTGAAGATCCCTTTTTCAACTTCGCAGCCTCCATTAACTGCACAGATGCAGGTGGAGTCTTAATTACAAAGTCGAAAGACTTGTCTTTGTAAACTGTAATTAAAACTGGAACAACTTTTCCTTGCATCTCCTGAGTCGCAGCGTTGAAACGCTTACAGAACTCCATAATGTTAAGACCCTTTGCACCTAATGCAGGACCTACTGGAGGAGCAGGATTCGCTGAACCACCTCTTACTTGCAGTTTTACAAAACCTTCAATCTCTTTTGCCATTGTAAAATTGATTTAAAAAATTCGGTCTTTATCTCCAGGGTAGAAGCAATGTCTAGGACATCCCCCATCAAACAGACCTTTATTATTAAAATTAAAATATCCGATTATTGTTGTTTCTCAACCTGCATGAAATTCAACTCAACCTCTGTTCCTCTACCGAAGATCTTCACAATCACTTTCAACTTCTTACGCTCTTCGTTTACCTCTTGAATATCACCTATAAATTCATTGAATGGTCCGTCAATAATTTTCACTGACTCACCAACCAAGTATGGTTCGATTAACTTTTCTCCAGATTCCTGGGTCTCATCCATTTTTCCTAATAACCTAAAAGCCTCCTTTTCTTGCATAGGAAGCGGGTGATTATTTCCAAGGAAATGGATCACATTGGGGATATTGACTATTGTAGATATGACTTCACCTGATAATTTGGACTTATCGGCTTCGACTAAAATATACCCCGGAAGGATGTTTTTCTCAGAAATGACTTTCTTACCATTTCTGATTTTGTATACCTTTTCTGTTGGTACAATAACTGATGGCAGAAAGCTTCTCCATCCCGAACGATCAATCTCAAGATCAATACGCTCTTTAATCTTTCTTTCCTTTCCACTGATTACTCTTAATGAGTACCATTTAGTCTTAGATTCTGCCATAATATATAAAGTTTACTGTCTAAGCTTACGCTTGGTACAGCATGTTCAATACATACTTGAATGCAGCATCCATACCGAACACGATTAGTGTAAGGATAATCGACGCTACACATACAACAACGGTATTACGCATCAATGCATCGTATTTAGGCCAAGTAACCTTATACATTAACTCGTTATAACTCTCTTTGCTGTAGGATACAAACTTTTGAAATACACTCATTTTCTTAACTTTTTACACCAGTCAAACTAGTGTTTGTTGCGCGGGCGGCAAGATTCGAACTCGCGACCTTTGGTTTTGGAGACCACTGCTCTACCAACTGAGCTACGCCCGCAATTAATTAATGCGCGTGCAAAAATATAAAATCTTACGCATTTAAACAAGGCAAAAAGCAAAAAATAAGCAGCCGAAAGGCTGCCTATTTTTTTATGTCAAACCCAAGTGGGTTATTAGTCAAGAATTTCAGTTACCTGACCTGCACCTACAGTACGTCCACCTTCACGGATCGCGAAACGAAGACCTTTATCCATAGCTACAGCGTTGATAAGTGATACCTCAAGTGTTACGTTATCACCAGGCATTACCATTTCAACTCCATCAGGAAGACCACAATCACCTGTTACGTCAGTAGTTCTGAAGTAGAACTGAGGACGGTAACCGTTGAAGAATGGTGTGTGACGACCACCTTCATCTTTTGATAGACAGTAGATCTCACACTTGAACTTTTTGTGTGGAGTTACTGAACCAGGCTTACAAAGTACCATACCACGCTTGATACTTTCTTTATCGATACCACGAAGAAGGATACCAGCGTTATCACCAGCCTCACCTCTATCAAGAAGCTTACGGAACATCTCTACACCCGTACAAGTTGAGTTCATTGCTTTCTCACCTTCTTTCATCATACCTACGATCTCGATTGGGTCACCAACGTTGATCACACCACGCTCGATACGTCCAGTTGCAACTGTACCACGACCTGTAATAGAGAATACATCCTCTACTGGCATTAAGAAAGGCATATCTACTAAACGCTCTGGCTCAGGAATATCTGAATCTACAGCAGCCATAAGCTCCTGAATTGCAGCTATACCAGTTGCATCATCCTCAAGTGCCTTAAGAGCAGAACCTTGAATTACAGATGCGTTATCTCCATCGAACTCATACTGATCAAGAAGTTCACGAACCTCCATTTCAACTAGTTCTAACATTTCCTCATCATCAACAAGATCAACCTTGTTCATGAAAACAACAATCTTAGGTACACCTACCTGACGTGCCAAAAGAATGTGCTCACGAGTCTGAGGCATAGGACCATCAGTTGCAGCTACTACAAGAATAGCTCCATCCATCTGAGCTGCACCCGTTACCATGTTCTTAACATAATCGGCGTGACCAGGACAATCTACGTGTGCATAGTGTCTGTTTACAGTTTGGTACTCTACGTGTGCAGTATTAATTGTGATACCACGCTCTTTCTCTTCCGGAGCCGCATCGATAGAGTCGTAACCCTTATTCTCTGCTAGACCGTCTTTTGAAAGAACATAAGTAATCGCTGCTGTCAGCGTAGTTTTTCCGTGATCCACGTGACCAATCGTACCAATATTCACGTGCGGCTTACTTCTGTCAAATGTTTCCTTAGCCATTTCTCGAATTTTTTAGGCAATAGAAAAAAATAGATTCGCTAGTCAATAACCACAAATAACCCTGACGCAACTGCATCAGAGCCAATGAAGGGATTTGAACCCCCGACCCCTTCCTTACCATGGAAGTGCTCTACCCCTGAGCTACATTGGCTGTTGATTCTTAGTGGAAAAAGTGAGCGGGCGATGAGACTCGAACCCACGACCCTCAGCTTGGAAGGCTGATGCTCTACCAACTGAGCTACGCCCGCTTATATTTTTCAATATTCACTATAAACAACAACAAGCAAGCCTGATCAACACCACAACTCGCTTATACTGTGCCCTTCAGGACTTGTGATTACTGTGTGGGGGTGATAGGATTCGAACCTATTCAGACTGAGTCACCGGATTTACAGTCCGGCCCGGCTCTCCCACTCCGGCGCACCCCCTCCAATACAAATTCCCTAAGGAATTTATTGAGCCGATAGAGGGACTCGAACCCCCGACCTGCTGATTACAAATCAGCTGCTCTAGCCAGCTGAGCTATATCGGCTTATATTTTCAATCTTTTCAAATGCCCCTTTCTCTGTAAGGCGATGCAAATATATGACACTATTTCAGAAAAAAAAACTTCTGCCAAAAAAAAATCGACTTTAATTTAAGTTTTTTCAGCTCCCTTACACTTACCCAAAAAACATCTAATTGATTATCAATATTCTACCCCAAATAAAAAAAAGATTCGCTAGCGAATCTTTTTTTTATTTTTTGTTATGCCCTTTTCTTTTCCTTGTACTTGACAAGTTGCCTCTTTAAAGAAGAGCCTACTTTTTCAATAGATTCTTCAAAAGTTTTACTTGTATCTTTTACAAAGATTGAATCACCAGGTACATTAACGAGAGCTTCTACAATTTTATCTTTTACCTGTCCGGAGTTCTCTAACTTAAGATAAACCTCCACAGATGTAATCTTATCGAAGAACACATTGAGCTTTGTGAATTTTCTGTCGATAAAATCTAAAAGTTTTTGATCTGCTTTAAATTGAACTGCTTCCGTTTTGATAACCATATTTCTTCAATTTTATGGGTTAGAAAATATATAATTCATCCAAGGGATGGAGTTGGTTTTTAATCTTCCTTAGATCTGGGATGAGCCTGCTTGTAGACTGCCCTCAATTTTTCAATGGTATTATGGGTGTAGACTTGCGTAGCGGCCAAAGAACTATGGCCTAAAAGAGATTTTAAAGCATTTATGTCAGCGCCTTTGTTTGATAAATGTGTTGCGAAGGAATGTCTAAGTGTATGCGGACCTCTTTTCTTAAGGGTACTAACTAAAGACAAATACTTCGATACCACATTATAAACAAATTTTGGATAAATTAAAAGACCACTATCCAAAATAAACATTGGCGAATCATTCGTATAGCCAAATTCACTTTCGTAATACTTCAAATATGTTTCAAGTATATCTTTTAAAAAGGGTACAACCGGAACCTCACGCTCCTTATTTCCCTTACCTTTTATACGTATAACTGACCTGGATTTATCATAGGACTTAATCTGCATCCCAATAAGCTCAGCACGACGTATCCCTAAACCATAAATACAGAATATAATGGCTTTGTCACGCATCCCACTAAAATCTTCACTAAACATCTCTTTAGTATCCAGATCCAACAATTGTTTCTCCTGAGCAAATGAGGGAAGGCGGCTATTAGTCTTTAACACATTAATATCAGATGCAGGATTCCCAGATATAAACCTTTGTCGCATACAAAACTTAAAAAAGCTTTTAAGACTGGACAATTTTCTGTTTATAGACCGATTACTTAAGCCACCCTGCATTAATTCTACTATCCAGGAACGAACATTAGCTGCATCTATATCGCTTATATCTGTATCCGGATAATAGGCGTCAAGGAATGTCCTAAACTGATTTAAATCCGTCATGTACGCACGTACAGTCTGATCCGAACTTCTCCGCTCAAACTTCAAATACATTTCAAATTTATTTAGGCTCTTCTCCATGTGCATTGTTTACGTATATATAACAATATAAGACTATGGTATGGTGTATTCAAGTGGCTGTTTAAGTCGAGGATTATTGCTAACTGGTCGAAATAGAAAAGGGCCTCGGTAAAACCGAGGCCCTTTTACATATTATGGTATTAACCTAATACAATATTATTGTAGTGCAGGCCAATCAGAACCATCAGGTCTAGTAATTACTACAGTAGCAGCATCACCCCAAGTGTTTGACCAAGAAATCGTAAGATTTGGTCCATCAACACCTTCAATCACGTAAGTGAATGGATCACCGTACTGATCAACGATTGTTGAAGACATGAAGTTACATGCATCGTTTAATGCTCCAGTAGAGTTACCATCAGGAGTTGTATTTACTTCAGCATAAGAAAGCTCTGGATAGAATCCGAAAGAACCTGCTGTAGTAGTATATGCTCCAGTTGCACCATCGATAGCTGTCCAAGTTACTTCACCTGTAAGCTCACCTGGGTAAGCAGAACAACCACCAGATCCATCACCTGCACAAAGGTCAGTTGATACGTAAGTAAATGTACCTGCTAGGTTAGACTCACATACTAATGATGCATTAAAGAAGAAGAAACCAGAGAATGGTGCAGAAGACTGAATGTTAGATCCAGTATTTGCAGCAGTAAACTCCTGTCCCTTGTTTGTCTTAAGTGTAGCATTGAATACAAAACGGCTACCACCATTTAGTTGATCCAATGATTTACCTACTGCCGCAGCAGCAGATCCTAAGTCTACTGACCAAGTTGCTCCAGGAAGCCCATCAGGACTTGTGTTGAAAGCAGATGATGGTATTGATGCATAAGCTGCATCAGCAGTACTATTATCTGGATCAGTAAAATCCTCATAACGTACAACCCAATCATAATCAGTAACCGTAGTACCATTGCTTTCGTCATAGAACTCTACAGTGATCTCAAACGATGAAGTTGGACCATCTGTAAGGACGAAAAACATGTCAGCTCTTGCAGGAGACAATAATCTTGCAAAAGCTCCTTTTTCCAAATCATCAAAGGTTTGGAATGGGTAATCTTCAGTCTGGTTACAAGAAACCAGGAAAATCAAAAGAAGAGCCCCAAAAGATTTTAATATATTCTTCATTGTATATATCTCCTTTTAAATTAGTTAACGAACCCAGCAGGATTATTATCCCAGAATACCTGAGTAGTAATCGGATGCTGGTTACCATTTGAACTAAGGTTCACGAAAGATTCAGGATAGATCATTACACGAGGGAAATCTCCAGAGATTGCCTCTCTTGTAGGCTGCATTCCTGATGGATATCCAGTTCTTCTGTATGCATTATACATTTCAACTCCTGAGCAGTAAGAAGCTACCCAGTATTCTCTCATGATTACCTCAAGACGACCAGCGTCATCAGCAGCAGCATCATATCTACCCATAGCGTTTGCTACATAAGCATCGATGTCACCCTGAGTTGGAGCAAATGCAGGATCTGCAGCACCAAAACCAGTTACCTTAGCAATAGACTTAGTAATCGCAGACTCTAACAATGTTCTTGCATCACCAGTAGTTCCAAGAGTCAATGCAGCTTCCGCTAGCATAAAGTCTACATAAGAACCTAACATGATAGGAGTAACACCAGCACCACCGGCACCATCTACACCACCATTCTTAGTACTTGCAAATGAATCATCATCAAACTTACCGCCCGCAGGATATAGTCCGTAAACTGTACGCTTGAAACCATCAGGTGGAATACCTGAGTTATCACCGTGGTCACGACCCCAGTACCCATCCTCAGATGCAGTACAGAAAGGCATATAAACCGGGTAGTGCTGAGGGAATGGAGCAGCAACACAATCTAGTGTAAACTGATCTTCATCCAATACATTACCATCCTGACGGTAGAAGTAATATCTGATACGTGGATCAACTACATCTTGCTCAAGATACATAGACCACATTAGGAAGTTAGACATATAAGGTCCGTTTCCAGTCTCGTATTGTGCAGCGTAGTAAGGGTGTCTTGAATCCGGATTCGCACGGTTAGTACCGTAAGTAAATTCGAAATCATCACCAGCACCTGTAATTAGGTTACCACCAGCAACTAGAGCATTAATTCCCGCAGTTGAAGCAGAAGCATCTACTAAACGAGTATTGATGTAATATCTAAGTAGTAGTGAATTAGCCGCTTTCAACCAACCATCAGCTGATCCAAAGTAAAGATCGTTTGCTGGAGTAGCACCTACAGTAGATAAATCAGCTACAGCCTCGTTCAAAAGACCTAAAGCTACTGCATAAACTGACTCACCAGAGTCAGGTCCTGGATTATTATTACCCAATCCTTGGAATGCATCTGTGTAAGGTACATCACCGAACATATCAACCAATGTCATTAGAACACTCGCCTTCATTACCTTTGCTGCACCACCGTGATAAGGGAAACCCTGCTCATCAGAGATTGCGATAACTTGGTTCGCATCTTGTAACATTTCTGCATATGCAGTTCTCCATAGGAAGTTATATCCGTTAGGAGTCCATGCACTTTCGTATATATTTCCACCAGTCATCGCTCTTTGACGAACAGCAGGCATAACCTGATCTGAAGCCTGGTGTGAAAAGTTTTTGTAGGAAATCTGGATACTATTGAAGTATAGATCCAAAGAAGCATTTTCCTCAGTTACTTGGTTTGGATCATTCTGTAATTCAAGGTCAAGACAACCTGTGAATGCCAGAATAGAACAAAGACCCAAACATTTTATTATTGACTTCATATTATTATCTATTTGACATTTTAGAATGTGAATCTTACGCTACCACCGTACATTTTACTTGTAGGACCAGTAACATAATCAAATCCTTGACCGTTACCCACACCTAAAGAAGATACTTCTGGATCGAAGTTAGCAGAAACTGGCACGTTTGGTGACTTAAACCAAAGGTTCTGTCCTGCAAGAGTGATCGATGCAGATCCGAATGGAGTGTTATCCAACCACTTAGATGGAAGATCATATGATAATGAAACCTCACGAAGACGAATTACTGTAGCATCGAAGATTCTGTTCTCATCATAGAATACACCCATATTTTCCCAGTGGTGTCTGTTAGGAGTGATCTGAATAGTGTTTGGATTACCATCAGCATCAACACCATCAACAACTACAGGGATGAAACGATCATATCCAGTTTCTTCTAGAATACCACGACCCATAAGAGTAGATGGAGTAGAAGCCCACATATCACCACCTCTCGTGTAGTCGATCTGTGCACGGAAAGATAATCCTTTCCAAGAAACTGAAGTAAATCCGTTCAGTCTGTAATCAGCGTTTGGATCACCAATTACACCATCCTGTGCATACTGGTAAGTACCAGAACCATTAAGTACTGGAACTCCTGCATCATTTCTAGCAATCTGACTTCCCCAAAGTACACCGTAAGGCTGACCTGGGATAGCGTAGTTACCTAGGAATGAGAAACCTGCAATTGGAGCCTGCTCAACACCTTCAGAAAGGCTTTCAACGATATTCTCGTTAGTAGTGTAGTTAACACCAACAGTCCAGATAAGGTCATCAGTTCTTACAGGTACTAAATTAACACCTAACTCGATACCTGTGTTAGATACAGAAGCCGTGTTAACAGTAGTTTCTAGGTAACCAGTAGAAGATTCCAATGGAAGATTGATAATCAAATCAGTTGATTGCTTGTCATACCAAGAGAAATCAATACCAACTCTGTTGTCAAACAACTTAGCCTCCAAACCGAACTCAAGCTCAGCGTGAATCTCTGGACGTAGTTTATCGTTACCGAACACATTACTTACAGAGTTATAGTTGATAACTGTACCAGTAGCAGTATTAAATTCATTAGCAACAGTTGATAATGTATTTCTAGTTCTGTATGGGTTAGGATAACCAGCAGAAGTACCGTATCCACCACGAACTTTCAAGTAGTTCAATACACTGTTATTCTTAAGTCCATCAATTGCCTCTGTAGCAATGAATGAAACTGAAGCAGATGGGTAAAGAACATCTCTATAGTCTTCTTCTAAAGTTGAAGTCCAGTCATTACGAGCCTGTAGGTTTACATACAAGTAATTTCTGAATCCTAGAGT
>OMKD01000005.1 GCA_900299495.1 Sphingobacteriales bacterium | reverse complement strand
ATAACTGAAACGCCTATTCTACTGCACTCAATTGACTGCTCCATAGCTAGTGCTACTCGCTTGGCAAAAACCATAAGGCCTGCTAATTCTTCATCTCCAAGATCAAAAACATAATCGTTTTCTCGTTTGGGTATAACCAGTGTATGCCCTTTCTGCAAAGGCCTAATATCAAGAAATGCGAAATAGTCATCAGTCTCTGCAATCTTGTAACAAGGAATTTCACCAGCTATAATTTTTGAAAATATAGTAGCCATTAGATGTTGATTTCAAGTACTTCAAATTTCATTAAGCCACCAGGAGTCTGAATTTCAGCAACATCACCTACTTTTTTACCCAACAATCCCTCACCGATTGGTGAACTTACAGAGATTTTCTTTGCTTTAAGATCTGCTTCAGATTCTGCTACCAGTTGGTAAGTGAATTCCTTCTTCATCTTCAGATTCTTTATACGAACTTTAGAAAGAACTCTAACTTCAGAATTATCCAGTTGACTAGTGTCCAATACTCTTGCAGTAGCCATCACCTGCTCCAGCTGATTAATCTTCAACTCAAGTAGACCTTGTGCCTCTTTTGCCGCATCATACTCTGCATTCTCAGATAGATCACCTTTTTCTCTTGCCTCTGCAATAGCTTTAGCTGCCTCTGTTCTGCCTCTGGTTTTCAGATCGTCTAATTCAGTTACCAGCTTATCATAACCTTCTTGAGATAAATACGTTACCTTAGACATATTATGTAATTTAATTTTAAAAAAATCTAAACCCTAAGTTTAATGAATCTTAGGTAGCCAGTCATTCCAATCATGTTTTGGAGAAGAAATAGCCGACAGCGGGCTCGCTGTTCAGTTTAGAAAAAAAATAAGGCTTCCGCCATAGAATAGAGGAATCCTTTACACAAATTTAATTTATTTCTTTGGTTTTATCAAATTAATCTTATTTCTATTTATAGAGACCTCAAATAAAAAAGGCTGGCTCTGTGATAAGAGCCAGCCTTTTTATTTATCAAACAGAAATACTACAGATTCATAGTGATACCCACATTGTGTGTACCATTGAACTTGTTTGTCATTCTGTATGCGTATCCTAAACCTACTTTTGCAGCATCTGCAGCTTTACCCAACTTGAAGTTGAATGTAGCACCAGCAGATACTCCTGTATAAATTGGTAACTCAGAATCAATCTGATCCAATTCATACTGGTAACCACCACGTAGAACAAAGATGTCCTTCAGGTGATACTCAACACCTCCACCGATTTGGTCACGAGAGAAAGCGTTAGAAGTAAAGTTAGCAAGAATACGAAGTGTATTTACTCCTGTGATTACATCATAAGATGTACCGATCTTAAGAGCAGATTGTAGCTCAACTCTTGAAGAACGCTGTGCAGTCGTTTGTGTAAATGTACCACCTTCGTAATCAACAGTAGAGATAAAGATCAATCCTTCACCTTTGAATGTTGCAGGAGCACCAATGTTTCTTAATGCTACTCCGAAACGAAAACGATCGTTTTCACCAGACTTATATTGTACACCAGCATCTAAAGCAAATGTAGAAAGAGACATATCCTCTACACGCTCAGAAGCTACTTTGAAATTCACACCTACGAAGATTTTCTCATCCCAAGACTTTGCATAACCAATGTTTAGGTTGAAAAGAGAAGGAGAGAAGGTATTTCCTGTTCCTTCTGGCTGATCAGTAGTAGTTCTTACTATGTCACCCATATCTACGTTATTCAATGATACACCTAGTGCACCACCATTTTTTAGCTTAGTGATTAAGCCAAATGCGTTTAAGCTGATATCAGTACCAACAAGATATTGTCCCTGGTGAACACCTATCTCAAGGTTTGATACTGCAGCCAAACCTGCTGGGTTTACTCCAAATGATTCCACACCAGAAACAAAAGATGTATTCATTGCACTCAGACCTGCTGAGTTTGCATATGGAACCAATAGTAACTGGGCAAAACCAGCCTCTCCCTGACGATCCGGGTTACCTGCCTGTGCATCAGGCATGAAACCAATAACCAACATGAAGGCTACTATATAGTTAAATATTTTATTCATAACTTTTATAATTCAAAATTTTCAACAAAGCAGGGAGATAAACTCCCTGCAAGTTTATTATAATCCGGTTGCGTCAAACTGTCTGTTTGTACCGAACCATTTTATTACACGCTCACCAAGGCCTTCTGCCTCAACATGGATTAGATAAACTCCACCAGCAATTGGAATATTCTGATTGTTCTTCATATCCCACTCCACATCTGGAGCATATTGCGCAGATTGAATACCTCTGTTAGATCCTGAAGGTGTAGTATATTTTTCATCTCTATTGAATCTTCTGATGAATTTACCATCTAAAGAATAGATTGTAACCACACATTTTGCAGGAAGGTTAGTGATCTTAATTGTATTATTGAAGTTATTTGAATCGTAATCAGAGAATCCGTAGTACGGGTTAGGAACTACATTGATCATATCCAACGCAGACTCAAGCTCATCAGAAGTAAGAGCCGTAGCTTCACGTCCAGCGATTTCGAACTGATAAGTTGGATTACCATTACGAACGCCTGTACCTGTTTCAACCTCGTAAGGACGAGTCACACGTAGCTTAACAGTCAAGTCATTTGGAATTAATCCTGTTTCACCTGAACCTAAAGCATCAAGTCTAGCACCTGACTTAAGAATAGGGAAACCTGACCAAACGATATTTCTAACGTAAGGAATATAGAATGTGTAAGCACTGTTAGCGTTAAGGTTTTTAGCAGAATTATACAAAGCCTCACAACCGTCATACTCCGTATTAGTTACATAGATGAAGTGCTGTCCACCCGTATATAGGTTTGCGTGAGAAAACTGATTTCCACCTACATCTAACAAAGTCTCATCGGAAGGATTAAACATCATATCATTTGTATTCGTTCTTGAATCTTCATTCGCAAATAAAGGCTCAAAAATCGGATCACTAAATGAAGAGTTCTCACCAAAGAAGATGTTTACACGTTTTCCAGTCTCTACATTGATCGCATATCCTGGGAACCATCCTTTACCAACTGGAGCATCTGATGTATCCTCATCTGCTTTTCCGTCACCATCAGCATCATATTTACCTACTGAAGGAGACTGACGTAGCATCATACGTGCAGCGTTACCTACTGCAGGGAAATCACTCATTCCTGGGTTCGTAGTCTCTACTACAATACACCTTGACCACTTGCTCTTGTCTGAAGTGAAAACAATATCAATATTGTTCACATTATTCATCACCTGTGGCAAGTTGAAGTTGTTATTGAAGAATGTACTTGCACCAACTTTAGTCCATCCAGGAGTAAGTAGTGGTCCAGCAAGTGGATTCGACGGATCAGTTGTGTAATCAGTAGTCGCTAAAGG
Organism: Sphingobacteriales bacterium; assembly: GCA_900299495.1. Lineage (GTDB taxonomy): Bacteria > Bacteroidota > Bacteroidia > Chitinophagales > Saprospiraceae > AM-2324. The sequence goes on along the minus strand of OMKD01000005.1, from coordinate 5,844 downwards.
ATAAGGCGTGAAACCATCAGCCATAGTACCTAATGCACCTGTTGGATCGACATTATAAACTGCAGAACCTTCCTCCGGATTTACATAGTTGAAAGTGTTTGAAATGAAAGCTGCTTGAATACCGAAATCTTCTTCATCTTTTACTACATCAAACCAATCAGCACCAGTTTCATCAGTGTATTCCAATTCAGCACCTACAGCACCATTTGGTACAGATGCTTCGAACAGACTTTCATCGTTTTTAATAGCGATTGAGAATCCGTAACGTCCGAATACTTGCTCGTTTAATACATCAATAGAAGTTTCAGAAGCAATAATATCTCCGGTCGCTAAATCTTCAAGTTCCCAAACTGCATCAGCATCTAAAGAACCATCATTTTGATCACCGTCCTTGAATCGAACTTCGAAAGTACCATTTGTTACTTCTAAAGGATTAAAGATCTTAACTGATATAGGTCCTCTTCCTTCTTTATATGTAATTGAACCATCTGAGCTACCATCTAGGATTGCATCTCTTGACTCATCTGTAATATCTAGGAAATTTGATCCTACACCGATACCATCCAAACGTGTGATAATTGCTCCATCACCATATGATGAATTAAGCGTCTGATCAACGATTGGTCTTGGAATTGCAGTAATAGGAGTTCCTCCTCTACGACCAATAATGAATGGACGACGTTGTCCTTCACCAAGGTCTTCATCAAATTCTTCGTAGTTATTATAACCGTATGCTACAACTTTGTAGTAGTACTTTGTATGATTGATCAAACGAGTATCATTACCCGATTTGAATGCATCATTAGTTACCTTGAAAGTATGCTCAATACCATCATTTGTTCCTTCTACCTGAACAGTAGGGAACCAAACTTCATCGGTTGTACCATCAGGGTATTCGATTGACTCACTACTCCAATTATATATAGTAGAAATATCATTCTTAACATCCATTTGAAGAATCAAACGTGCTTTTTCAGGATCCTGAAGATCTGCAACATCGTTTGGACTTGGAATTTGATAAACCAAATATCCCTCAAATTTATATGACGGGTCTATACCAGGAATAGTAGGAGCTGTCGGATCATCCTCTGAATATGCCTCAAATGCATTATTTGAAGTATTTTCATCGTTTGTTAAAACCATCACTAGCTCTCTATCCAACTCAACTAGATCTACATCCGGTGCATCAGGACCATCAAGGATATCGAAACAACTATCAAATAAACCTTGAGCAAAGTCATCTGCCTTATAGAATCTGTTAAGATCTGGACAAGGGTAAGACATGTCTGGAACCCAAACAACCCCGATAATAAGCTCATTCACGGCGCCAGGAAGAAGTCTAAATGGACCTGAAGCCTGAAGCTGACGTCTGTCATAATCTGATGGTAATGTCTCTGTACACATTGACCAACCATCTGGGTTATTAGGAGCATCTACGAATACGTAGTCAACATCATCACCACCAGTTGCGTATCCATCACCACCAAACTGAATTGGTGTTCCATCTCTCCAAGAACCTGATAGGTAATTGTAGTACTCAAAATCCTGTTGTGGATCTGTAGTTCCTACCGGTGGATCACCAATACCACCATTGTTATATACAGCGAAAGCAGACATACCTAACTCCTCCTCACCAATAACATTATCCTCAGCATCAAAGATAGGCTTTAAAGGACCTCTGAAATAGTCAATACCAATCATCGGTACCTCATTACCATAGGTAGGAACACCACCTGCACAAACAGTACCATTAGTACCATCTTCTTCGTCGGCATTGTAGGCATAACCTAGTGAACGTATCGTATCACAACCAATGTAATCATCAGTATAACAACCTAAATCGATATCAGCCCACATTGCGAAATATGTAGAATCGATTTCATCAATTGCACGGTTAATCAAACGATAAGCTTGGAAAGTCATATCATTTACCTGATCATTTGTACCATATCCAAATGCCTGTACTTGAATCTCCATCTGGATAGCATCACCATTTGTCTCAGAGTGAATACCACCATTATCATTATAGATCCAGTAAATCATTTGATCCGGATACTGAGGCTCTTCACAGCCTCTGACACGGATTACCGGATAATCACCATTTAACGGCTCGTAAGAACCATCAGCATCAGCATCATAGTAGTATGCAAGTCCCTGCTCATTGTCAGGAAGTGCAAAACCATAGTAAGATGCGAAGTACTGATTACCTTTTGCAGGCCAGTATTTTACACCAAAAGGAATTTGATCAGCTTCATAAGTACCACCATTTGCAGCTTCAGCTAATAAAGCAATATGGTCATCAATCTCTGAAGCATATACCTCAAAGAATCTATCCCAATCTTCACATATTTCCTTTTCTGTTGTACCATCCGCATCTCTAAGCGGACCGTTGTAGAAATCTGTATTACCCTGAGAAGATCCGTAAGTCTGAGCAGCTAACTTTAGGTTACCTCCAGAATCGAATCCGCCTAGCCATACACCACCTGCAAAGATCGAAGAAACCTCAACCTCACCTGCAGCAACAGCTGGTACTACATATTTACCATCACCAGAGCCATCCCACCAGACATCACCACCAGTTCTCAGACGAGCTCTAACGTTATTAATTTTACCCTGTGTCAGACGGTTAACCCCCTGATCAATCTGGGCTTTCGGCTTCAGACATTCTTCCTGTGCCTGCATTCCAACAAGGAATGAGAACATCAAGAGTGCCGATAGCCAATATTTATGATTCATCATTTTCAATTTATTTTGTCAATTAGAACGAGAAAACTGTTCCTAAATAGAATCTTCTCGGCTGAGTGAAGAAATCAGGATTCAACATAAGCCAGTTGTATGCTGAAATATAACTTTCCTCTGAAAGTGTTGGATCACTTCCAATTGCAGCTAATGCTGATTGACCATTTGCAGAAACTAGGTAACCATCATCACCTGCTACACCTGTAGCTGGGAATACATCTAGTACATTTTCTCTATTCAGGATATTTGATACACGAAGGTAAACCTGGAAATTCAAGCTTGATCCATTTTCTCTTTCAATAGAGAAGTTCTTCATCAATCTTGAATCCAATTGGAAAGTCCAAGGTTTTCTTGCTCCGTTAATAGATCCTAATGTGAAATCACCCCCAAACTGAGTTGGCTGAAGTTTCTTCGTGTAAGGACGACCTGATACTGCGTTCATCTGTACATTTACACCCGCATTTGCGAAGATATCTCTTCCAAATAGTGTAGGTCCGTTATACTTCTTACCTTCTCCATAAGAGTAGTCAAGGTTCAATCCGAATCTGTGACGCTCATCAAAGTTAAGTGGGTAAAGAGAACGCTGAACACCTCTAAATGCAAGACCACGAGTAGAGTTCGCATCTGAGCCCGTACCATCAGCAAACTGAAGTGTGTATGATAGTTGCATTTGAAGGTTCTTTGTACGACGTAGATCGTAATAGAATGTGAAACCTTTAGTTGTACCGAAATCTAGGTTATCATACGTTGTATATTGTCCAAGAACTGCAACCTGAGTCAATAATCTTGACTGGATCATATCTCTTAGCTCCTTGTAGTATGCAGAAAGTTTGATCGAAGAACGATCGTTCAATTTCTGCTGGAAACCGATTTCGTAATCAATTGTACGCTCTGGTCTCAAATTCGGATTGTTCTTAACCGTACCACCTTCGTAGAATAGGTAGTAATCTAATGGTGTAAACAAACTGTTAGAAGCTGGACGCTGAACCATCACATCGTAGTGAGCATAGAAGTTTGCAACATCTGAAATTGCAAATGAGAATGCCAAACGAGGTGAGAAGTTTACCTGAGGAACATAATCAACAAAAGATGATGAAGGATCAAAATCTACAGAGTTGATATTCACATCTGGATTTACATACATCGGCTGAACAGTTTGTCCACCGAAGATCTGAGGACCAGTACTTTCAGTACCACCCGAAGTAAACCAAGAATCACCGTTACGGTAAGCTACAACCTGAGGTTGTTCTAAGTTTGTAACGTATACTTTTGCGTCATCACCAACAGTAGATGGTGCACTACCACCAAACTGAGCATGATAATCTGCCGCAGAGTAAACGTCTTCAAGAACATAAAGGTCTTTAGCAACCTTTGTGTTTGCATCGTAACGATCCATACGAAGACCGAAACTGAAGTAGATATCGTCAATGTTAAATTTGTCTTCTACATAGAATCCGAAGTAGTTTGGCGTAAATGCAGGAACATCGAATGTTCTCAAACCGTCTTCATCTGTATTTGTAAAGAAGTCATCAAAAGTAGTATTCTTCTTCTGACCATCATAAGAGTAACCACGGTAGCTTAAGATACCCTCAGTTGTAAGCTCTGAAGAAGAGAACATATCAATAGACAACTGATCTGGGCTAATACCATGTACATTTACGAATTCATTTAAAGGAATTCCAAATGCCTCACGAACTTTTCTATAGAAAGAGTTACCTAAAAGATCAACTGTAGCTTTATCATAGATAGGAATAAGTTCTCCAGTTTGCTCAATAATAGTATCACCTACGATCATTGAGGTATCTACACCGATGATGTTACGGTTTACCTGCTGCTCAGCAATCTGCCAAAGTCTTACAGGATTCATCGCCCAACTTCTTGATACACGTTGCTCATACATAGCACCAAACTTAATGTTGTGTCTGTTTGATGTGTTTTTCTTTGGTACGATCTCCAAAGATACATTTGCCTGAGCAGTGATACGATCAGATTCTGTTTTAGAATAATTATTGTAAACTGCTCCTGCATTGGTATGAAGACCGTTGAAGATCTCAGTAAGCGTGTTACTTTGGAAACCATTTCTAATTAGATATGCAGACTCAATAGAGCCTTCCGGAACATCTGCATTATAATTCTCAAGTACTGGGTTAAGTCCTCCTGGAGTATATCCAGTAAGTGTTTGAGAGAAACCTCTGTGCTCAAAGAAATAAGGATAAGTCGTTGGATCCTCTCTGTCGAAAGGAAGACCAATGGCATTATCAAATGAGTAATCAAACTGACCTACATATCCGTAATCAAATAATCTGTCCTCATGTCTAGAATCATAAGTAAAGCTATTTGAACGCTCGAAACCACCTTGAAGAATATATGTGATATTCTGAACTACACTCTGGTTGCCTTCTTCACCAGCAGATGTGTAATCACTCTGTCCAAGACGGTGTCTTAGTCTGAAGTTTGCACGGTAGTTCTGAAAATCAGAATATGGATTATTGTGCGAATTAAAAAGAATCCAACGGCTATTTCCAGCATTACCAGAATCTGGAAGGAATCTGTTTTTATTTTTTCTGAATGATCCTGATGCAGTTACATCAACAGCCTTAGAGATCTGCCAATCTAATTTAGCAGTATAGAACATATCTTCAATCTCAGAGTTTGGATTGTAATCCAAAGCTTCTACATCTTCATCCGTCATGAAGTTAGCTGTAGGACGGAGAATTCCTCCAACGTAATCTACAGGGTTTGCTTCGATATCTGCGATTACATTATCCTTAGCTTTGTAATATACACCCTGTGGAGGGTTATTATCATCTTCATATCTGTACTGACCAGAAATACGGAAACCTAGGATAGATCTATCGTTTTTCTTGATGATTGGACCAGCAATACTTGCTGCAGCAAGGTTATAGTTATAATTATCAAACAGAGATGTTGTTTCCACATCTAAACTACCTGAGTAATTTTTCTGAGGTCCTTTTGTGATAATTGAAATAATACCACCAGTTACATCACCATACTGAGCAGAAATACCACCAGTCAATACTTGGATTTGCTCGTACTCCGACTGAGGAGGCAATGATCCACTTACACGGATACCATCTACATAGT
>OMKD01000004.1 GCA_900299495.1 Sphingobacteriales bacterium | reverse complement strand
TGACTTTCGATTAGTAAGCATGCCGGAGAAACATTGCTCACTCCGTCAATAAATGGTAATGAACTTTTTACATGGCAATTCTAATTATGCCATTGCTGCCTAATTCTAGGAATTAGAAAGCTTTTATGCCTCTTGCTTGATGCCTAATACACAGCAGGACTGCATATCAACAACTCCTTAGGCTGGCTTGAAAGGGTATCTCCCCCGGATAGTGAGACTTTTAGAGGTTAAGGTCAGTACTGGTCTGTTTGTAAACCATCCACTGGCTCGAAAATCTAATTATAAACTAAGCATGTAGAAGGCTCTTTGATGCTTTCTCTGGACGCGAGTTCGACTCTCGCCGTCTCCACAAAATAAGGACCTGGCCCACTCGGCGGGTCTTTTTTTATTGAGTGAAATAAAAAAGGGAGCTGATTCAGCTCCCTTTTAAAGAATGAAAGATTATAATTTGACCATCTTTCTGGTAATTAAATAGCGGTCAACACTTAGTGTATAATAGAATACGCCTTTAGGAATATCCTTTATTATTAGGGTATTATTTCCTTTTGAGAAATCTGCACTATATTCAGCCACGAGTTTACCGTTCAAATCCCTTACAGAAAGCGTAGCTTCTGAATGGTCAGGAAGATAGAAGTTCACTCGGGTCTGTCCTTTAAATGGATTCGGAACATTCTGATAAAGCTCAATATTATCAGCCAAAGCATCGCCAATCATTAAAGCTACTTCCTGAAGAGGATAGCTTGAGCTGTAGGCTTCTGCCTTTGTGATTCTTGAGTTGATAGAAATCATATCTGAAAGCAAGCCATCTTTCAAAGCTTCAAATTCAAAACTGATTAATTCGTCATTATTCAAAATCTGATCCTTATTGTCGTTCCAGGAACAAGTAATCGCACCATATTCTAAGTGACTAAGACCAATATGTTCTTCGTTCATCAGTCCTGCATCCGCACTGATATATTTTAGCATATCGCTATCAAAGTTTAGAGTGAACTGGAAGCCCATAGTGACCTGATCTGCTCTAAGGTTCACCGAATAGGTTTTGCCTTTGATCAGTTGCTGGTCGTCTGTTTGGATAATAAATGGATGCTCCCCATCTAATTCCTCAGCAGGAATCAAACTATGGCTTTGTGCAGAACCATTTACATCACCGACCTTGATACCGATAAATGTAGCCTCAGAATCTGATGCAAGATTATTGAAGTTTACAACTTCAGGGAATCCAGGAGCCCAAGGGTTCATTGGATTCGGGAAGTCATACGACTCATCTACGAATCTCCAAGAAGTATTATTCAGGAAGTTTGCATCTATACCCAGAATCACCTTACGGATATTCACTACATCAAGAGTGGATACTGAACCTGAGTTATTTGCATCTGCTGCAATAATCTTGTAAGGAGAATTCAGCGATTCAATTCCAAGAATATGTCTAGTGACTAATACAATATCAAAAGTTGTAACCCCATTGTCCGGATCTAAATCCAAGCCTGGTACTAGAGAGTAGTCTCCACCTTCTGGAAGCTGATCGAACAAGAATGATCCATCCTGAGCGGATTGTGTTGTAAACAATCCTCCATTGATTTGGATAGTTGCTGATTCTACAGCTTCATCCATTTCTGTGATCAATGTACCTGCCACTGTTAAGGATCCAGGAGCACATACGTCCATATTATCCTGAATGTCTAGCGATACAAGACAGAAATCAACGTTACTAGCCTCATCCCAAACATGTAGTTCAATTGTCTGGATTCCAACATTTGAACAATCAAATTCTTGAGTTGATTGAGTAATGTCAGAAGATAAACTAAGTATAAGATCTGATTGCTCTGTACAGTTATCAAATGAACCTGCATCAAAGTCTGCCGCGTTCACCATTGCCATTCCATCTCCATTACCATCAGGCATTATTTCAACAACTAATTCATCCACACAGTAAGGAGTTGGCTTTTTACCATCACTTACCTCTACAGTAGTTGTTAGGAATGAAATGTTTCCACATGCATCACTTACACCGTATGTTATTGAATAAGAACCTTCAGGTACATTTGCATATGAAGTACCAGTACCATAAGGTATTAGGTCTGTTGAAACAACATTATAATCGGTATCTGTACACTCCTCAAGTACAACTGGAGCTGGTAATTCGAAGTCTGTATCACAGCCATCTAGTATTTCAAAGCTCAGGTTACCCATATCCTCGATAACAGGAGCTTGAGTATCGTAGATATCTAAAGTTTGAGTGTGACTAATGAAATCACTACCTGTAACATTATAGATATTATCAGATGCTGAAACCACTGTTCCATTTTCCTGTGACAATGCACCATCATATGTACACCAGTTTATTGCAGTCCAAGTTCTTACGATTTTGTAACATCCTGTTGCAGAAACTAAATATGATTCGTCAGCATAAGAAATAGCAATCATTTCACAATTATCTCCTTCAACTACGGCTTCTCCATAAATGATATCAGGGATAGAACAATCTGAATTCAGTTCTCCAGACCAATCTTCAGGGAAGTTGATATTCCAATCAGAATTATGTTCTACTGTGATCGTTTGCGAACAGGCTATAGCTTCATTACCTGATGGATCTACAGATGTCCAACTTCTAACTAAGGAACCTTCACCACATTGGTTAATTCCATATTCCATAGTCATATCCAATGAGAAGTCACAGTTATCTGTTACCTGAGCAGTTCCGAAGTCAGCTTCAAGGAAAGCATAAGCTTGCATATCTGGTAAACCAGAACCTTGTGCTGCGTCTAAGTCAGCTGCATAATCTGTGTAGTAAATGTCACATAGTATAGTTTGGTTTGCAGGACAATCTAACTGTGGTCCAGTCTTATCCTCTACGTTTACCTCTGAAATACAGGTGTTGACATTACCGTAGCAATCGATTCCTCTAAGAGTTACGATTACTATGTCATCATTACAATCGAAACTAACACTTTCTCCATACGCTTGACCTGGACGTTTAACATCTATTGATTCTAGACAACAGTTATCAAATGAGAATAGATCAAATGACTCATAATGTGCTTCTGCATAACCACCTGAGTTTAGGACAATTTCTTTCTGTTGGATACAGATCATTGCCGGAGAGACAGAATCTACAACTGTTAGGTTATATTCACAGAACGATTTGTTATTACAATCATCAATTGCCTGGAATTCAATCTCGAAGGTACCCTGAGGTAATCCCTGAAGTGTTCCACCGTTTCCATAAATACTTCCGAATGGACCAGTCGTAATTACCTCGTAATCCGAGCATGCATCTGATACAGAAGCCGCAGGAATCTGATAGTCTATATTACATCCAATCAGATAATCCACACTAACCGTTTCATCTGGCGGACAACTGATACTTGGACCAACTTTATCAACAACCTTTATGAGTTGCGTATAAGTAATTGGATTGATACCTGGTATAGGAGGCTGACATCCGTCGTATACACTCCAAGTTCTTAGTATATCGTAAGATCCGTCACAAAGGTCAAATACTTCATCGGACATATTAACCGATAGTCCACAAGTAGGGCCAAGGTTAAGGTTCACGAAGCCAACCTTAGGTCTTCCAGTATATGAAGGAGAAGTTGCATTCGGATTCGAGTTTGCCGAAGCACAGGAAATAACTGGGTTATTAACTCCATCATAATATCCTGGGAAGGTTACATCATCTAAAAGTATACGCTCTACAGTAATTGTTTGAACACAATTACTTGAGTTTCCGCTCTCATCAACTACTGTAATTGTTCTTGTAATAATACTCTGAATTTCATC
>OMKD01000003.1 GCA_900299495.1 Sphingobacteriales bacterium | reverse complement strand
CAAAACAAATATTTGGTACAGGGAAAGGATTTAGCAGAAAGCGAAACCGATACCTGGACTGCAAAAGCTTCTTCTAATCCCTCAATCAATAAAAATGAACAAATTATATACACTCATAATCAGTCTTTTTATACTCCCATCATTAGCAAGTGCCCAATGCGAAATACTGGCATCACAAACGGAAGTCTGTGAATTCCAGGAATTAACGCTTATGGTGGATAACCAAAACGCAGGGAGTAACTATTCTTGGGATATCGGAGGAGATGGTTCAAACATCATTGAAAACGATACCGCTACTTTTTCCATGGATTATCTCGAAGGAGATTCACTAGTAAATATCATTCTTTTGGAAAATGGGTCGCCTTGCGGCTCTATTGATATTCAGGTGTATAATGCACCTGTAATTGATATAGGTATTCCCTTCACCAGTAATATCTCCCTGAACGGTGATTTATTAAAATCATGTGTAGCCGATGATCGAGCAGTAGTAAAAATTTTCAACTTTGCCCCCATCTCCAACCCTGTAAGCTCTTATGAAGTTAACTGGGGAGATGGAGATACTGAATCTTTTTCACCGGAAGAGTTCTCGCCAATAAGCACTATTGAACATGCTTACCAAGATGATGGATACTACTCCATCAGTATAACAGCCATCAGTAATGAAAACTCATGTAATACATCAAAAACATACACCTTCTATAAAGGATCAAATCCAGCCATCGGATTTGCAACACCGGGAAATACAGTTGGACTTTGTGCACCAGCTACTATTGATTTCCCCATCCTTAACTATCTAGATAATCCAACAGGTACAGAATACAAGGTTTTTGTAAATGGAGACGAGGTTGCATATTATGACCAGACAAGTATTCCATCCATTTATAGTCATACCTTTGATGATAGTTCATGCGGATTGACAACAAGTACAGGAAATTATGAAAATGCCTATGATGTTCAGATCATTGCTATTAATCCTTGTAACTCCTCTTCTGCAACCATTGAGCCAATTGAAATCTCAGAGGGACCAAGCCCAGAAATACTGTTTGATACAACGATTACTTGTACAGAACAAATCATCACCTTTACGAACAATACATCTGCATTAGAGGTGGTCGGTGGATCTCCATCTGAATGTTTGACAGAATTACTGGCAAGCTGGGAAGTGACCCCCTTAACCGGAAACTCCGATTCTTACGAAATCGTATCTGGTTCTCCTTTTGGCTCTAACGAAATTCAAATCTCATTTAACGAAGCAGGTACTTACTATATTGAAATGTTTGTCAATTCGCCTGCATGCGGCATATTTGCAAGCGGAGACACTATAGTTATCGAAGAGCCACCAGTAACTTCATTTGAAATTGATGACCTTAATGGTTCTGCCGGAACAAGTGAAAACCCTTGTGCACCTTTTGCTGTCTTCCTGGACAATACTTCTCAGGGCGATTCTCTAATCTATTTATGGAACATAACCACAGATGGTAATTTTACACTTGGAGATGGATATTCTGAAGAAAGTGAGGATATTGAATTAGTAATTGAGGATGGAGGAATAGTAAATATTGCACTGAGTGCTGAAAACACCTGTGCCAGTGTTTCCTGGGATACAAGCTTTCTGATTGCCTCTCCTCCTGAAGCTATACTGGATCCAATACCAGACGATTGTCTTGGACTTGAACTTGATTTACAGGATTATATCACTTATTCCACAAATGGAAACGAAATCACCTCTTATCAATGGAGTTTCCCTGATAACCAAACAGCAAGTTCCACCGATTCAATTCCTCCAGTTCTAACCTATGATCAACCTGGACAATATACGATTGAAGTATTTGTAGAAAATGCCTGTGGAAGTTCAACGGCAACAGATACCTTTTTCATTCAGGAACCAACAGCACTTTCCATGCCTCCAGATACTAGTATCTGTGCAAATAATGAGGTCTTGAACCTGGACGCATTTCCCGAGGGTGGTGTCTGGAGTGGTACTGGTATAAGTGGCCAAAACAGCTTTGATCCAGCCCTCGCTGGTGCAGGTATCTACACCCTGAACTACGCTTATGGAGTTGGAGAATGTAATACCAATGAAAGTATAGATATTGAAGTTTTAGGGATACCAAATATTACCGTAGATGATGAAGTTGTTTGTGTTTCTTTAGACTCTATAACGCTTACAGCAAGTCCTGCTGGCGGTATCTGGGCTCCTCAGTCGGTAGTTCTATTCAACGAAAACACCTTCTATCCTGCTCAGAATGGCGATGGAAGCTATAATTTTGAGTACAGCTTCATCAATGCAGAGGGTTGTGAAAACACAGGAATCAGTACCGTGCAGGTCAATCCACTTCCTAACTTGCAGGTTGATGATGCGAGTTTCTGTTTGGTACCCGAACCATTGGATCTACCAAGCCCAAATCTTGAAGGAGGAATTTTTGATGGACCTGGTTTAGTAAATAACAATGAGTTTAGTTCAGTAGATGCCGGAGGTGTAGGAGATTACACATTCACCTATACCTATACAGATGAAAATAGTTGTACAGATAGTACCTCATTTGTAATTAGTGTGATTGAAGCCGGAGCAATAGATGCAGGACCAGATTCTATTTTATGTATTGATCAAGGCTTATACACACTTACAGGTTTCACACCTTTATCTGGTACTTGGTCAGGATCTGGTATCATTAATGCAGAGGGTATCTTCGATCCAATGAATGCAGGTGCTGGAACACATGAATTACTTTATATGGTAGGTAGTGGAAGTTGTGAACTGAGTGACGTAATTGAGGTTTCTGTGAT
>OMKD01000002.1 GCA_900299495.1 Sphingobacteriales bacterium | reverse complement strand
CAATAGCAGAAATTGTTGGTACTAATATTGATTTAACTAATGATTTTTATTACTGTGCAGATACATCAATTAACATTGCTTTACTTCAGTCAAGTTTCTTAGGTTTCACCGTAAATGAATCAGAAAACCAAACAAAAATAGAGGATCTACCAATTGTGGGTGCGCTATGTAGTGTTTTCAATTTCAAACTTGGTTGGCCATTCAATTGGAGACCTTTAGGTGCCTTATATGATGCTTTGCAATGTGATGTAACGGTTACTGAGTTTATTTTCAATGTACTTGGTAATCTAGCTACAGGAAGTGTGGGAGCTGATGACACTGGAGCTGCAACTTATGTGGTAGCAGATACGGATGGCAATGGTACTTTCGATTATACTGTAAATCCAGACTACTCTGATTATCCGCTTACCATAACAAATGCAAAAGTTCCAAATAATGTAACTGGAAATGGTCGTACTATAACCATTAGAATGGTTGCAGGTTTCCCATATGAACCTGCTGATGTTTGTGGTGGAATTACTGCTGAAGGAGCAACTCTATTAGAACTAATTCCAATAGAGGCAATCCCAGTAGTCGGAGATGGAATCAATGCATTCCTATCGGGAGCAGGTTGTGACCAAGAAGTTTCTTATTCAAATTCGTACGATGAAGAAGTATTCATCATTAATAATAGTGTGCCGAATTTTGTTAATTGTCCAAATGGAGATACAATTAGAATACTAGAGGATTTCACTTGTGGATCCGGAGCAGTCTGGCCTATACCTATAGCAGTAGATGCCTGTGGAGGTGACATACTTGGCTTCCTTCAGAATCCACCAGCAAATACGGCAGGTCTTACGGCAACTTGGCATTATGATGGTCCAGACATTGGCGATCCTATTGCAGCTGGATTTCATACTGTTACATACATAGCACAAGCTTGTAACGGAAATACTGCATTTTGTGAATTCAATGTAGAAGTAGGTCCTGGTGATCCATTACTTCAAGCTCCTGCCGATTTAACGTACCCAACGGATTATGGATATCCAAGTGCTGTTGTAAATGGAATTGCTCCACTTTCAGGTATAGGTTGTAGCACAACTATCTCTTACATAGGAACAGGTGCAACAACCATATCAGGAGAAACTGATGCGAGTGGACATACATTTAATCTTGGTACTACGGAGATCATTTATACAATGGAATTCGTAAATGCACAAAATCAAATAATTACTAAAAAAGATACTTTTGAGGTTACAATAGTTGATAATGTGCAACCAGTTGCGCAATGTGGTTCTATTGAAAGAACTTTGGACAATAGTGGATCTGTTCTAATAGATGCTAATGAGTTAGATGGAGGAACTTTCGACAATGTAACCCCAAATTCAAATCTAATTTTCAAAGCACAGGATGCAAATGGAAACTTTGTTCCTCAGATATCATTTGATTGTTCTGATAAGGGAGTAAACCTTAGAACGCTTGAAATAACAGATGAATATGGCAATAAGCAAACTTGTATTGCCTACATCGATATAGTAGATTTCTTTGAAGATTTCGATATGACCATGGATCTTCCAGAGCTTTGTTTGGAATCCACAAATCCAGAGCAATTAGATTTCTCTAATTACTTGACAATCATACTTCCAAACTCAAATAACTCAATTAACCACGATCAGGTTTCTTCAATCGGCCCGGATATAGTTGGTACATTTGCTATTACAGGATTTGTCCCTTCTACTGGTATTACAATAAATCCTTCGGATACTCTAGTAGGTACTTCGGAAAATAATCCAAATCTAGTAGGTTATATCAATCCTGATACCGGTGAATATACTCCAGGAGAAAGTTCGGGTTATGTTACTATTTCGTATGTATTGTATAATCTATCCTCTATTGTTGATAATAACAATGAATATGATTTAGATGGATGTTACACAGTAATACATGAGATATTTGAACTTAGACAACCACTTGAAATGGATGCTCCAACTTGTGAATGTGGAGACTTTACCCAGAGATATGTGGACCTAGATACAGTAAAAGGTGGATTAGAACCATATACAATTCAATACTCTGGGGGTAAGCTTGATATAAATAAGGATGGTATTGCGGATGATGAAGACGGAGAATATACCTATTCGGCTGAAAATGGTTTTGATATCTGGTCTTATGATGAAGAACTGGGTCAATTACTGATGGAATACACAAATGCAGACTGGTCAGTAACAATACTGGATTCAAGAGGTTGTGAGATATTCAGATCAGGTTCTTGTGATAATATTGATGCAGATGGAGTTCCAGAAATAACTTGTCCCGAAGATATAGGAATTGTCTACGCAGATGATGGCTTATGTGCAAGCTTACAAGAATGGACGCATCCCGATATTTTCTCTGGCCAATTATCAGATAACTGTGTAGTATCAACCTACATTTATTATATCAAAAATGCAGATGGTTCATTAACTGGGCCAAATGATTTGACACCTCTTCTTAATATAGATGCAGATGGCAATCTCGATGTTGATACAGTATTATTCAATGCTTCACACTACTTCCCATTGGGTGAGTCTACAGTAACTTATTACGCAGCAGATGCAGTTGGTAATTTTGTAGAGTGTAGTTTTACTGTGACCGTAGCAGATGATCAGGCACCACAATTTATAAATTGTCCAATGCCTCCAATAGTTGAAAATACAGAGACAAACCACTGCGATGCGTATGTAAACTTTACATTACCACTTGCTGTAGATAATTGTAATACGCCAACAGTAGTACAAATTGATGAAACCGGATTGACAACAGGAGATAGGTTCCCTGCAGGAACAACAATAATGTATTGGGAAGCAACGGATGATGCAGGTAACAAAGATACTTGTCAGGTTAAAGTAATCGTAAATGATTATTGGAATACTCCAGATATCGTTTGTGTTGATGATGTAATCTCGACAACTGAAGATTGGAGTTGTGAAGCACAGGTATATAATTTGAATCCTGAAATAGATGGTATTTGTCTAGACAATTTCTCCGTTGTTTATGAAATTTTCTCAGATGAGGCGCATACCAACAGAATCGGTTATGGTACTTGGGATGCTTCGGGTGAATATTTTGAAAAAGGAGAATCATGGGTAAAATACACCATTAAATCTCAACCACTTCTTCTGATTTCAGAAATCAGTCAATCCGAAACAACGGATCAGATAGAATTAACCAATCTTGGTCCAGCGTCAATAGATATCAGTTGTTTAGAAATCACTAGAACAGCAGAAGACGGAGCATATTCTGAATCTCTGCCATTAGTGAACATGTTGCCGAGTTTAGAAGGTACGATTATTGGTGTAGGTGAGGTACTTGTATTTGACTTTACAACTGACGCACCTGCTGATATGGGAGCTTGTTATGTAATTCGTTACATGGATAACCTTATTGATCAAGTATCTGTAAATAATTATGCAGGTGATTGTGAAGGATTTGAAGGTTCTCTTGACGGAGGTAATGTATACAGAATTGCAGAAGCAGATTCTGACCATGCAGATGATTGGGCTGTTGAAGAAAATTGTTATCTACTAACAATTGATGAGCTTAATGATGATCTTGATCCAATGCCTGACAATGGCACATTAACTTCATTACAATCTGAACCAGCTTCGCATAATACATGTGATATTAAAATCACTATTATTGATGATGAAGATCCATTCTGTGGAGAGCTAGATTCTCCAAACACGTACTATGGTTTTGGATTAAATGTTATAAATAATACACAATGTAATAGATCAACATTAGCTATACCAACAAACTGTATTATAGGTCAAATGACCCTAAATATTACTGGTACGGCAACACCTTCGAACTCGGAGATCACATTGATTTCTCCTCAAGGTTATGAATATCCGATTACGGAACTTCCATATGATCTATTTGATGACCTATACACTCTAAAATCACAAGGTATCTGGACTATCGATATAGCACCAAACACTGGTGGTTCATTCAATATTACAGGATGGAATTTAGAAATGACCTGTATGGATCCGTTCTCCATGAACGATGCTTCAATTAATTCCGAACCTGGTCTTTGTGGTGCTCAATTTGACTGGACTCATCCATGGTTCGTTGACAATTGTATAGAAGGATCAATATCCGTTACATATTCTACAGACGATGCGGAAAGTGTTCCAGAATCAGGTACACTAACTGAATTTGGAGGTTATGATGCAAGTGAGTTCTTCGCAGTAGGAACAACCACAGTTACTTATACTTTAATAGATGAGACTGGTAATGATCACGAATGTTCATTCGATGTAACAGTAAATGATATTGAAGATCCAGTAATAACATGTCCAGATGATATCAGCATTGAATTGGAGGGAGGCGCCTGTGATATCGAAGTTTGCTTCGAACCAACACTTGCCTCTGATAATTGCGCAGTAGTTGATACACTATACTCTCAAGATCCTTGTACAGCATTTGAGATTGGAGTAAATGTAGTAACAATTACAGCAGTAGATGAAGCTGGAAATTCAACCACTTGTAACTTTGATATAGAAATTATAGAGTATGTGCCTGCCAACTACAATATGGTATGTAATGATCTTGTGAACATTGCACTAGATGCACAGTGTGAGGAAGACATTACTGCAGATATGATCTTAGAAGGTAATGGGTATCACTGTTATGAGGATTACGAAATTACAGTAACAGATCTTAATGGATTTGAAATTCCGAATTCACCAACAATTGATATTCAAGATGTAGGTGAGAACTTCTTGGTTATGGTATATGACCCTGACTCTGGAAACTTCTGTTGGGGTGAGATCAGTATTCAGGATCATGCTAACCCAATCCTGGACTGTCCAGAGGATGTTACAGTTACTTGTCTGCAATCCACTGCTTACGGTCCAACAGGGCAAGCTGTATTGACTTCTTGTGAAGCTTCTGTTGACTGGCAAATTGATGACGATTTCGAAACGTT
>OMKD01000001.1 GCA_900299495.1 Sphingobacteriales bacterium | reverse complement strand
ATTGTACTACAACCATTGATTAGATTTGTCAACTCTAGAGAATAAAGGCCAGGACTACTTACCTCAGGATTCACAATGTCTGTTGCAGAAATAATCGTTCCATTCAGGGTATTCCAATTATAACTTACAGAAGTATTCACATCTGATTGCACCCCAATGGATGTAGTCAATACCCCACATGTCAGCGTATCAGACTGTAGAGCAGCCAAAATAGGCGCTACAGTATCTCTAGCTATGGAAACATTATCCGTACTCGTACACCCATTAATTGTATTCGTTACTGTTAATTCATAAACTCCATCCGCATCAATAGTTGGCGTTAAGGAATTTGCATTTACTACAGGATACCCATCTACACTTACCCAGTTATAAACAAAGTTCGCTCCTGTGCTCGATCCAACTCCATTTAGATCAATTGCCGCTGAATAACAATCAAGCGTATCTAATACTCCAGCCTCTACATCAGGATCTACGATATCCTGAGTTACTGTAATATCCGCAGTATTTAAACATTCATTAAAGGTATTTAGCACAGTTACCGTATAAGTACCCGGCTCATCAATTATAGGATTAATAATATCCGATGGTCCAACTATAGATCCGTTTGTTGTACTCCAAGAATATGAATAAATGGCACCAGTAGACGAGCCTGATGCATCTAATTCCTGATCAAGTAATACACAATTCAAAATTTGTGCGGCACCTGCATCAGCATCAGGAATCACAATATCCTGAATCACTTGAGTATTGATTGAGGTTGAACATCCATTATACGTATCCAATACCTCAAATGTATATACACCTGGTACATTTGCAGATATTGTAGGTGTATTTAGTGAAGATGTAATATTTCCATTTGATGTATTCCATGAATAAACATAGGTACCAAGAGAATCTACACCAGCATCTCCAAACACATCAACTTCCAATACTCCACAAGTCAGAGTATCTGGAATTGCGATTGCTAATGGAGGTTCTACAAGATTTTGTGTAACTTCTATATCGACATCAGATATACAATTATTATCCAGATTTTCAACGAATAGCGTATAAATCCCTGGTTCATCAACCATTGGCGTCAAACCATCACTACCTGAAATGATATTTCCGTCCAACGTAGTCCATAAATACAAATAATTAGATCCAGTAGAACTTGAAGTTCCATCGATTTGTAACTCTAAAGTATCACAGCTTAAGAAAGTACTAACCTGAGCCAAAGCATCTGGGAATTCAACATTTTGTCCGACAGATACTTCTATTGAGTCTACACAACCATTAACATCATTTTGAACATTAAGCGTATATATGGATGCCCCACTTACAATCGGAGATAAGGTAAATACATTATTATCCAATGAACCAGCAGCATCTGTTTCCCAATTAAAAGTATAAGGATCTCCTTGAGTATCTACTGTGGCATTAAGTGTTACATTTGGTTCACTACAAGTAATTGTATCAGGGAAAGCAGCATCAAGGATTGGGAAGTCAAGATCTTCAACAACACCGATACTTGCATTTGTGAAACATCCATTGATGGTATTCGTTATTTCGAAGTCAAAAGTACCTTGGGCAGAAACATCAATAATCAAATCTGTTTGACCATTATTAAACACACCTCCATCTGGACTATTCCAACTAACGGCATAATCTGTACCGACTGCACCAATAGAAGCTTCAACGGGCACAATTGCTGAATAGCAATTAATCACACCAGGAGTCAATAAACTCACTAATGGATGAATGGTATCAGGCTCTATATTTAATAAGGAATTGGTCACACAATTATTGATTGTGTCCGTCAGAACTAATTCATACGATCCCGGACTATTTATAACAGGAGTTAAGGTAGTATCACCGGACTCAATCTGCCCATCTGCTGTAAACCATTCAAATACAATACTTCCACCTTGAGAAGAATTAGAAGCATCTATCGTTAATGAACTAGTCACACAATCAAGGGTATCCAAGGCAGACATATCAATAACCGGAACATTATCATCCTTTGTTACCAATATTGAATCTATGGCATCACAACCA
Source organism: Sphingobacteriales bacterium (assembly GCA_900299495.1). Classification (GTDB taxonomy): domain Bacteria; phylum Bacteroidota; class Bacteroidia; order Chitinophagales; family Saprospiraceae; genus AM-2324. The sequence goes on along the minus strand of OMKD01000001.1, from coordinate 3,685 downwards.
TTTATAGTATCCTGTACATACAAATAATACATATCAGGCTGGATAGCAACCGCATTTAAAGTACCCTGACCAGTGGAAATAGAACCTGTTCCAAAGAATTGCCATTCATAAACAAAATTCTGAGTATTTCCATTTGCTGTACCATTAAGTGGAATAGATAACTCAGTACAGTTTATTTCCCCTCCAGGGTCTGTCCCAACCACTGGTACATCAAAATCTTCAACAACAAATACATCATCCACATCTGTACAACCGTTGATCGTATCAGTAACGGTAAGCACGAAGGTTCCTCCCGCAGAAATTTCTAAATTATTTTCTGTATTTGAACCTACTATTGTACCGTCAGAAGTAATCCATTCATAAACGATTCCTTGTCCTGAACTTGAACCGGAACCATCTAGAATCAGCGTTGGAGACCAACAACCGAGAAGCGCGTCAGGCCCTGCCAGTGCATCAGGATCTACCTGATCAACTGTTATTTGAATGGATGAAGTGTCTTTACATTGATTATCTGTATTTGTAATTATTAGCGTGTAAATACCATCCTGATCAACAACCGGTTCTAAGGTACCATCACCTGAAACAATATTTCCTCCAGAATCTGACCAATCATAATTGAATATAGGTCCACTGGATGAATTCGTTGCATCGATGGTATATTGTGGATCGTAGCAAGTCAGCTCTCCTGGAGGGCCCATATCTACAATTGGATAATCATAATCTTCAATTACAGGGATAGTCAATGAGGATTCACAGCCATTTACATTATTTACTACACTTAGTTCATAGAATCCTTCTACATCAACAATTGGAGACAAGGTTAAAGTATCAGCCACAAAATTGCCATTCGGTGTAGACCATTGGAAATTAAAGTTACTGGCATTTGATACGGTTGCTACAATCTCAACTAAAGAATCCACACAATTAATACTGCCTGGATCTGGAATATTTATTGTTGGGTCAACTAAAAAATCAAAAACATCCACATCCACCTCTGTAGCACAATTATTCACTGTATTTAATACAGTCAAGGTATACTCCCCTGCCGACCCTACTGTTGGGAACAAGGTGGTGGAGTTAGAAAGTATAGTACCGTTATTTGTTGTCCAAAGATAGGTATAATTTGGTCCTGTGCTAGATCCCGTTCCATCAAGTAGCACCGTTGGCGTAACACAATCAATCAGATCTGTAGCTGCCCCATTTGCATCCGGAAAAACAGAAAGATCTGTTACAATAACAGAGAATACATCATAGCATTCACTTAGATTATTAAATACAGTAAGCAAATACGTTCCATCAGAATCCACCAGTGGAGAATCTGTAGTCTGACCCGATACAATATTTCCACCAATAGTTGTCCACAAATAACTAATTTCTGACCCTTGAGTAGATGCACTACCATCTAATTGAATAACCGGATCATAGCAATCAATCGCAGCAGGAGGTGCTATGGCTGCTGTAGGCTGATCAAAATAAGCTTCAACCAAAACAGAAGAATTGGATTCACAACCGTTTGAGATATTTGTTACCGTTAAAAAATAGGTTCCCCCAGCATCAACTGTTGGATTTAGAGAATTTTCTCCATTCAGGATATTTCCATTACTCGTTGTCCATAAATAAAACATATCTGATCCACCTGAAGACCCAGTTCCATCCAATTCTACCGTTGGGCTATCACAATTAATCGTTTGCGGAGGCCCTGCATTTGCAACCGGACTATTTACATCTTCAGTGATTACAACCTGATCCGTATCCGTACAACCATTTACTGTATTTGTAACGGTAATAGTATAGGTACCAGGTTCGTCTACCAACGGAGTTAGTGTCGTTCCTCCACTTACAATATTACCGCCTGTTGTAGACCACGAATAAGTGTAATTTGGCCCAGTATCAGAATTTATTCCAAGTAAAACAACACTTGTAACAACACAAGTTAATTCGTCACCAGGACCAGCATCAGCAGATGGAGGATTTGTATCTTCTGTTACGGTAACACTCACCATATCTTCACATCCGTTATTATTATTGGTTACTGTAAGCGTGTAAGTACCTCCCGAATCTACTACAGGGTCGAGCGTTGTATCTCCACTTACAATATTTCCACCTGATGTAGTCCAGAGATAGGTAAATTCCGATCCTACACTCGATCCTGAGCCGGACAAGGAAATAGACGTATTTATACAATCAATGATTCCATTCACAGTGGCTGCTGCTGTAGGATCAACTAAATCCTCATTAATGGTAACAGTAGCATCATCTGTACAGCCATTTGCATCTGTAACCGTAACAGTATACGTTCCACTAACATTCGTTGAAATGGTGGCCCCAGTATTTCCGTTACTCCAATTATATGAATAAGATGCTGTACCACCAGAGACAGAGACAGTAGCACTACCATTAGCATTATTACAATCAATCTGAACAGGTGTTCCCATAGTAGCCTCTAATACAGGAGGCTCATCTATCACTATTGAAGTTGCATCCTCACAACCATTAGCATCGACTACGGTAAGATCGTAGGTACCTGCACTTAAATTTGTTAATACATTTCCTGAAAGTGCCGGATCAGACCAAGTGTAAGTATATGGAGAAACACCTCCAGACCCATTCACTGTTATGCTACCATTCGTATCACCATTACACAATAGGTCGGTCTCGGTTACATCAATGGAAACATTTGAAGTCGAAATATCTGCAGATCCATTTACATTACCCTCACAACCACTTTCTTCTACATCAACTAAAGTGTAGGTTCCAGGCTCATCTACTGTGATGATATATGGATTATCGCTAGTAGTGATGGTAACTTGATTAGTTCCATCTGTATATGTAAACGTCCAAGGACCTGTACCAACAAAAGTAACGGTAATATCCACTGTTGTTCCACTTCCCGGACAAATAACCCCTGTACCTGCTATAGTTGCATCAGGTGGTGGCAATGAATTATCCACAATCGTAACGTCTGTTTCACCTGTACAGCCGTTTGCATCAGTTACTGTAACAGTATATGTTCCTGCAGTATTTGTATTCAGTGTAGACCCTGTATCTCCGTTACTCCAATTGTAAGTATATGAAGGTGTTCCTCCAGATGCTGATGCATCTACAGAAGTAGTCGTATTGATACAATCAATCGGAGGTGGTGTTCCAACACTTACGGAGATTGCAGGAGGTTCATTTAAAGTAATTGAACTAGTGCCTTCACAACCATTTGCATCTACAACAGTTACATCATAGGTACCTGCTGTAAGATTTGTCAAGACACTTCCTGATAAAGCTGGATCTGACCAGTTGTAAGAGTAGGGAGCAGTTCCTCCGGATCCTGTAACAGTAATTGATCCACTATTATCTGCATTACAGAGTGGATCAACCGTTGTATCTGACACGGTAACTGTTGTTGTTGATATATCAGATGAACCACTTACAGTACCTGCACATCCACCAGATTCTACATCCACCAGAGTATATGTACCCGCATCTGTAACGGTAAGAATATATGGATTTACACTTGTTGTTATAGTAACAGGTGTAGTACCATCCGTATAGGTAAATGTCCAAGGAGCAGTGCCCGTAAATGTTACTGTTAAATCTACATTAGATCCCCCTTCTGCACATACTGTACCCGAACCAGAAATTGTCGCATCTGGAGGAGGTATTTGGTTTATATTCACTGTATCAATTACCTGAT